>JBIKKO010000244.1:0-4213 GCA_044360315.1 Oligoflexales bacterium | reverse complement strand
TTCTTTAAGGGTTTAGTCGCGAGGTCACAGCGTTCAAGCTCGCGATATGAGTTTCCTAGACGGTATAGTCCTTTAACGTCGAGTTCTCCAGCTTCTTCAGCTCGCAGATAGGCCTTTACCGCGTCTTTATACTTTTTTTCTGCGTATAGCGTTTCAGCCTCCTGATATTCTTTGCTTGGTGCACGACGAAGGGGCTTTGTGGTGATTTCACCAACTTTCGCATCACCAGTCACCTTGACGTCGTCGAGAGCGAAGCCGTTTCCGAGGAGACAGGGTGCATCGGCGGTGCCGTTACAGCATTTTTCGTTTAGCAGAGCTGTGATACGTTTTTGATTGAGGCTTTCACATGTCAAAGTCTCGCCCGGGACGAAAACGAGTGTCTTTTTGCCGTGGAGGGCGCCCTTGCTCGTGCTAATGCCTTCCTTGATGGCTTGGCTTAAGACAACGGTGCCTTTTAGCACGAGGCCGCGATAACCATCGAGTAGTAGCTGTCGACCACCGTCGTCTAGGTCGTCAATAAATTTATATTTTGGCTTCGACGTGTCAAACAGCTTCGGGTCGAATCGACGACAAACTTCGACATCAAATGATATTGGTCCTTTGATGAGCGAAATACACGTGCCCTGGGCAAAGCTAGGGCTTGTGGTCAACACAACTACGACAAAGAAAAGCAGGTGATAGAATGTTACTGTGTACGTACGTCTGTCCATGAGATCTTTCCTTGGCTTGAGAATATGTTTTCATGCCGATCACGGTATTCAAAGACGACCTCTAATCCGTTAGGCGCGAGCGCCCGGTCGAAGGATATTGCAGGAAGGGAGAACGAATAGTCTTGCAGGTACGGGAAAATATCGATCTCTGTCCAAGGATCACTAGCGTCGGAGCGATACTTCACCTTTCCTTCTTTAATGTCATTCTCTGCAAGCTTTCCAAGTGTGGCCGCCAGGTCGGATGCCAGAACTGATCCTCTATGAAGTTCTGGTCGCGTTGCGATCTTGTTTTTAAGGATTTCATCGTCAGCGTCACCTAACATGACGGTAGCGACTGCGACCGGTTGGCTTTTACCGCCGATTGCTATCCCTTCGGTGCGTAGCCGTTCAGCTACGATGCCGCCAAAGTCATCTGCAGGGTTGGATGGGATGCCATCGGAGATGAAGTAAATTTCTTTGATCGCGCCTGGGCGACTGCCTTTTAGTATTTTTTCTGCTTCCGCCAATGGTGGTCCATAGCTTGTATTCCCCGCGTTGGCGCAGATGATATCTGAAATTGATCCTCCAGGGGCAATATCTGCAAACAGATTACCTCGCTCCCGGTGGAGTGTGCTTGACTTGGCGTTGACTTTCGTCGAAAACGTTATGATGCCAAAGCGCGAGTTGCCCCCTCGCTGTGAGACGTCGTTCATGATGGCTTCGACAGCTTTTAGTCGTCCACATGTGCCTCCGGCTCGTCGATCGTTATCACTCATTGATTCAGATGTGTCGATTAAGAATAAAATGTCGCGTGGGTAAGTAACCGGCGGGCAAACTTTACCACTGAAGATAAGTGGTGTTTTATCAAACGACTTAGATTTGAACCAATGTTCGCCGCCGTCGTTGATGACGACGCTAGATTTATTCGTGACCGGTGAATCGGCGGGGGCGCTTGCGCATTGCCAAAACCAGGTCAAATTATCGACCTTCTGTCCAGTGTAGGTGCCATCGCTAAGCCGCGACGTGGTTCCGCCGTCAAATTCAACTGAGCCGCAGCCACTGAAACCAACGACTGTGATCAGGTAACACACAAGCATACATAAGTTTTGAAGTGATCTCATGATCGTGTTCCTCTAAAGGTGAGTGGAGAAGGGTAACCCTCATGTCTCAAGGGTGTCTTCGGAGGGGAAAGGCCAAAATTGAGGAAATTGCGTGATCTACCTAAAATAATTAGAAGATTTATTGCTTATTAAACTTTTACCTAGATCCAGTGCTCGCTTCAAGGTGCAGAATTGTCAGAACTTTATGCCAAGCACTCACGACCTGGTGTTGAAGTTTGCTAGAATATACATAACGAGGCTTCGAATTTTTTAGGAGTAAGAACATGATGTTATCGTCACTCAACAGAAAACTCTTTTCACTTGTCGCTGTGTTTTTAGCCGCAACGTCTTGCACGTCCACAGACTCTCAGGATGACCAATCTATGGAAATGGAAGAGCCGGTCGAGGCTTCTGCCGCGGGAGCTGAAGGAGATGAGCCTCAAGTTGACGCGCCTGAGGAAGTAAAACCGACAGTCCAGTCTGATTCCGCAGTGTCATCAGCGGTTGATCCGATGTCGGCTCCCGCGTCAGTGCCAGCATCCTCTGTTGCGCCTGTGACAACACCTGCAGCCAACATGGTGTCCTCACCAAGGAATGATGCACGGGTTATGTATGTAAAATCTGATGGTGTTGCGATGCGGGAGTCTCCTGATCCTAAGTCAAAAATTGTGGGTAAATTAAAGCGAGGAGATCATCGTCTCGTGACCGTTGACGGTGATTGGGCTAGGACAGAGGATGGTAAATTTATTGCTTTGACTGGGTTGACGCAGCGCGGTGTAAGTCGACTTAAAAAGGATGTGAAGTGGTCGGTTGGAGCAAAAGGACCGAAAGCAGCAGCTAAGAAGGTGAATGGCGACTCGTCATCAAAATCAGCCGATGGTACGCAAAGATTACCAGATCATACAAAATCATCAGCAAAACCTTCTTCTGGTGGTGTGCAGAGGCCAGGTGCCGAGGGAGCAACGTCGGACCCAGGTCAAGCACCAGCTGCGAAATAGAATATCGTTGTGACCTTGGCTTTTTAGAGGCAGCCAATCTTGATTGAGATTTGAGGTGACTGTGAAACTTTCTGAGCACTGGCTTCGGAAATCTGGGCTTGATGGCGTCTTTGACGTAGCCATTGTTCAGCCTGTAACCTTCACCGGAGCTCTAACCCAGTTTGTCGGTAACACCTTGTTGCGGACGTTCAGGCCGCGGATGTCATTTCAGCTATTCATTCGGCAATGTGAATTCGTGGGTAACCAAAGTATCGGAGTTATGATTCTTGCAGGAATGATGATTGGCGCAGTGTTTGGACTACAGTTTGGTGAAATATTCAGAATTTTTGGCGCAGAGGGTATGATCGGTGCCGCAGCAGGATATGCTCTGAGTAAGGAGCTCGCACCCGTGATTGGTTCGTTTCTGGTTACGGCGCGTGCTGGTAGCTCGATGGCCGCTGAAATTGCAACCATGCGCGTAAACGAGCAGATTGATGCCATGCGTGTGATGGCTGTTAATCCCTATAATTATCTTGTCGCTCCTCGTATTTGGGCTAGTGTTGCCATGATGCCTCTGTTGACGATGATATTTATTGTGTCGGGTGTATTTTGTTCGTACGTGATTGGTGTCGCGATTTACGATGTGGATTTAGCCGTTTTCTTCGATAAAATTCAATGGATCGTAAAGCCTCGCCATTTGTGGGAGGGTGGTCAGAAGGCGATGGTTTTCGGCCTGATTCTTTCCGCCGTCGGATGCTTTAAAGGATTTCATGCTGCAGGTGGAGCTAAGGGTGTTGGACGGGCAACGACTGAAGCTGTCGTCATTTCCTTGGTTACGATTTTGGTCGTTGACTTCTTCATCAGCTATCTCAATTACCTTCAGGCTCAAGATAGTATTTTATGAAAGTATTTGGTGGTCAAGACGATCCCATGGGGCGCGCACGGCGCTTTGTCCTGGTAGCTATCATTATTACCATTATCAGTACGTGTTTTGGCCTGGGTATTTATCTGGGTCGAAGTGTTGATCAGCACTTGGTTGAAGCATTAACTGTGGTTCGAGCAAAAATCAAACAAAAATACGGTGTCGTGACGAGTGTCGGGCAAGTAGAGGCCGGTTTCGGTTGGTTGCGCCTGAGTGAAGTTGGTATAGGCGAGCCCGCATGGCTCGTTATTGATCGCATCGATGTTACGATGTCGTTGAATCCGTTTCAAAGCTTCCTAAAGCCAAAGCTTATGACGGTCGGTCGGGCGGTGGCTAAAGTTCCCTTGAACGCAGATCAATGGCCTAGAGAATTGATTGAGCTACGCCGTCTTATAAAGGGGACGAGACTATCAGACGACCTAAAGTCTACTCAGGGTGAAGGAAGTTTGCTACGAGATGCTTTGCCCAGGCGTCTTGTTGTGAAGGCAGCTCGATTTGAGGTGTCTGATCAAAGTGGTGTTACCG
>JBIKKO010000014.1:0-38174 GCA_044360315.1 Oligoflexales bacterium | reverse complement strand
TCAGCTGTCTTCGACCTTGTGGTGACTTGACACGGTGCAGCGTGAGTTGGGTTTCCAAGATTTCTGTAGGAGTTAGACCTGAGGGAAAACGTGCAGATTCAGCCATGTAACCTATGGCTGAACGATCAAGCCGACTCATCGGGTGGTCGCGGAAGAAAATGGCACCTTTATCGGGGGAAATTAGTCCTAAGATCAGACGGATCGTCGTGGTTTTGCCAGCTCCGTTATGTCCAACTAAACCCGTGCAGGTTCCTGCAGGGAACTCTAAGTCAACGCCTTTTAATGATTGGAATGGCGGTTTGAAAATATCTGGCCGAAATGTTTTCTCCACGCCATGTAGAGAGAGAATACTCTGTGAATGGTTCATGGTGCACCTCCATGTGCTGGCGGACTGGGTTCATCACGCATGCGTTCTCGTAGCACTTCGAGAATTTTGGTACCCCCAGGCACTTCTCGCAGTAGATCGAGTGTTTCGTTCAGGTCTTGTCCGTTAGCAAAGCCCTGGTCTGCAAGGCGTCGCGCAAGGTTTGCAACGTAAGGCGGGCTTTGCGGCTTTGAGGCTGCAATCTGATAAAACACAGCCGCTTTCATGTGATCTTTGAGCTTGAATGAAGACATAAAACCTTGGGTCATAGGTATCCTCCAGCTGTCTGGAAATGCCTTTAAACCATCGACACTGATGGGCTCACATAACTCAGGCCGATTAAAGTCAAAGCTGAGAACAAAGCATGAGATCAAGTAAATGGCCTCAATCTTAGGTTGGTGTTGTGTGAAGGATTGAATCGCAGTAAACACCTCGTCAGCCGTGGCTTTTGATTTTAGGGATTCGTCACCCAGGAACTGTATGATCCAAATCATTGCGAAATCATCATATAAGCCCCGATGTCCCAATGTTATAAGATCAATGGTTTTTGAATTGAGTGAAGACATTGGCGGTGCGGAGACAAGTTTCCAATTTGCTTGCTCCTTGGGACTGATTGATCCGCCGATTCTGATACACGTTCCAATCGAGATCATTAGCACAACGAGGGTCACGAGTGGTGCAAACATCGAGACGGTTCTCCAGATAACGTTCAAGACGGCTGAAGTAGCATCACTTTAAGATAGGGCAAAATCCCACGCTGAATGGTTGTGATAATAAGCAATACAATCAATGGAGCAAGATCGATGGGTCCACTAAAGTTTTGCGTTAGTTTTCTGAAAGGTCTATACAGTGGTTCCGTCAGGTTGCGGATCAATTGGACGATCGGATTGTATGGGTCAGCGCCAACCCATGAAATGATCACTGATGCAATCACAACGACTTGAGCCATATTTAGGATGAGCTCTATAATGAAAGAAATCATACCGACGAGGGCGCTGGGCATAGGCGGGTCTCCATAGAAATGAGGCTACACAGGTAACTCTAAGTTGCGATTGTCCTCTGGTCAAGTCTCTATATGATGGTGACTTAGTCTTGGCACCGGGTGTTTTGAGATTAGGTTTGGGCTGCGCATCGTGTGTTACGGCCTAAGCAGGGGGGCCTTGTTCCGTTGATTTTTTTTCTCTCGGTCCAAAGATCGCTGTCCCAATGCGAATACAGTCACTCCCGGATGCAATCGCAATGCCTAGATCTCCTGTCATACCAAGGCTAAGTTTTCCGAGGCCCGTGGAGTCGGCAATGTTGCGCAGATCCCTATATAAATTTGGCGGCTGCGGTGGAGCGCTAGCCGATGCAGTTTCATCAGAGATCGACGATGGTGGTATGGCCATTAGGCCTTGCAGCGCCAGGTTTGGGCAGTTGTTATCAATAAAGGAAGCGAGTTTAGCTACATCACCCATGGGGACGCCTTGTTTAGACTCTTCTTCAGCGGAGTTGGTGATAATCCACACGGGGAAGCCGGTTTTCCCAGCCGCCTCTGCATAGCGTTGGACGTAGCGGGCATGTTTTTCAGTCGCTATGGATTGGATTTCATCGGCGTGTGTCACAATTTTTTGAATCTTGTTGGATTGAAGTTGGCCAATAAAAACCCAATAGATCCCAGGAAGGCTCTGTAACTGGGAGCTTTTTAGAATGAGTTCGTCGGCGTAGTTCTCGCCAAAAACTCGTTGACCCTGCTGGTACGCCTCTTCCACGGCTTCTGGTGGTTGTGTTTTGGAAACTGCAATCAATCGGATGTCTTCGGGTCGTCGTCCCGCCGCCTGAGCAGCAGCCGCGATTTGCCCCCGGATTTTCGTCAGTCGTTCATTAATTTTCATTTGGACCTAGCCGCCTGACCTTGGTTTGGTGGGGCTTGCTGGTTGGTTTAGCCCCCCTGACATTGCGGGGTCTACTTTTGAGGTGGCTGGATTGCCAGAATCACCTGCGCCAACACCTCCTGCTTTCGGTAGTGAGGCGGAGCCATTTTCCCTTAGGGGTTGAGGTGGTCTGTGCTCGATGGGTGCTGTTTTATTTGCTGAGTGGGGAGATAACGGCATGAACGTTTCTGACTCAGTGACTTGATACTGAGGCGCAGAAATAAACAGGTCGCCGTTTTCTGATATCTTTACATGGACGTTCCTTAGCTCTTCATTGCGAGCGCTAGATATGTCTTGACCATTCAGAAATACGCTGCGATTTGGCGTAATCACTGGGGCTTTGAAGGCCGGGTTGACGGATTCGTTGGCGAGAGTCGTTCCTTGATCCCAGATGAGAAGAGTTACAAGCAAGAACGCATATAGATACCCATGGGTCTGGCGTTTCTTGTCTCCTGTTGGGGTGCCGGCAGGGACGGTGCCTATTCTGAAGGCTTTCCTTGCCGTTAATAAATCTAGACATCTGTAACCGTGGATCGTTTGTCTAAACGACGGAAACCCCTGTCGCAGCGCGTGTTTTGCGGCTCCATAAAAACCTATAATCTTGGTTCTTGGATTCCGACTCATGGTTGAGTCCCCCTTCTGTAAGGTTCTATGGCATTTTCCGTGGTGATCCTTTATGATGATACCATAAATTATTGGCATACCCCCAGGCGTGGGGTGCAACGACATGATTCATCAGGAGTAGTTGGTATGATTTTTCGTTTATCCAGTGTAGGTGTTTCGATTGTAGTCGGTTTAATCGCATCATCATGTACGCCAACCATGCAGGGAGAGTATTCAGACCCAAAGAAGGTTGAGATCATAGATGACAAGTTTAATGAGTCTGACGTTCACAGTATGATGAACGTGATGATTACTTCTGCCCTCGGTCGGCCGTGGTATGAAGAGTATAAGAAGGGAACCGGTGGCAAAAAGCCGATTGTGATCGTGCAAGATATTGAGAATCGAACCGATGAGCACATCGATACGAAGGCATTGACCGAATACATGGAAACTGAGCTTATTAACAGCGGGAAAGTTCGATTTTTGGAAAAGGCGCGCCGGGATCAGATTCTTGCTGAACTTGAATTTCAAAACAGCGGTGCCGTTGACAATAAATCCAAGAAAAAAACTGGTAACATGACTGGTGCTGACTTCTTGTTGGCGGGATCAATTTCAAGTCAGGTCCACACGCAAGGGAAAATCAAAACCACTAGTTATATGATGCAAATGAAGCTCATTAATATCGAGACCTCTGAGATCCAATGGACCGAAAAAAACGACATCAAGAAGAAGTTTAAGCGCTCCGGCGCCAAATGGTGATCCATACACATGATGTGGCGTTGCCTATGATGCGACAGTCAAAAAGAATTTTGGGTACGGCCGCCCTTTTGGGCGGTGTCATGTCATGCGCAACGTACACAAGTAAAATGGCTGAGATGCGAGAGGCTTTTGTTGTTGGTGATTACGACCGCGCATCCGAAGCTTTGGAACGTTCTGGTTTAAAGGATAACTCTTCAGATACGTTACTTTGGCAACTTGAAGGTGCGATGATTTATGATCGGCAAGGTCAATATGAGAAGAGTCGAAAATTTTTTCTTGACGCCGATCGTACAGTCGATGAGCTTTTTACCGTTAGCGTCTCGAAGACAGCGAGCACATTTATTGTCAATGAGTCGACAGCTGATTATGAGGGCGAGGACTACGAAAAAGTAGCAATTCACACGATGCTGGCCCATCAGTTTATTGGTCTAGGAAAGGTCTCCGAAGCAGCCGTCCAGGCGCGGAAAATAAACAACAAACTGTACGAAATTAACCAGAAGTATGATCCTGAAAGTCGGAACAAGTATGGCGAAGATGCGCACGCACGCTATTTGAGTGCGTTGATTTATGAATCTCGGGGTGAATGCGATAGCGCCATCATAGACTATACAAAAGCTCTGAAGCTATATAAAGACGAATTCAGTCGATATGTTAAGGACGGTTTGCCAAAGGGTGTCGTGAGGGGGCTGGCGCGATGTGCTACAATTCGTCAGCGCAAAGAGGTGTTAAGTAAACTTATGGAGGACCATAAGGCTTCCCTCGGCAATAAGTCCGTTCGCGAGCTTGTGGATCATGGTCAGTTAGTAGTCATTCATGAGCTCGGTCACATCGCGCCAAAAGAAAAGGCGGAATTCTTTTTTGGCGCAGGACAACAGATGGTTCGATTTTCGTTTCCAACGATCTCGCCTGGGGCGATTTATGACCAAGGCACAGGCGTTCATATTGAACGTCTTGGTTTTTTTGACGCAGAGAATACGGCCTATCTTGATGCGATCGCAGCAGATGCTTTGGAGGATCGTAGAGGCCGACTTATGGTGAAGCAAGCGGCGCGCCTACTGGTTAAAGGACAGCTAAATTACCAAGCGGAAAGAAATTTTGGTCCACTTGGAGGTCTGGCAGCAAATCTGGTGACAGCAGCAACTGAGACTGCGGATACTCGCTCTTGGACGACATTACCCAAGGCGTTTTTTGTAACCCGTGTTTTCCTACCCGCAGGCGTATACCAAATCAAAGTGAAGTCTAATGGTAAAATAAATCATGCTAAGTCTCTGACGGTCAGGCAGGGGCAAGTAGTCATGATGCGCGGGATTGGTTGAGTCAACACTGAGGCAGCGGCAAAGCCGACGGGACTGTTGCCCCAAAAGGGTGAGTGACACCACTTTGGGCGAATCTTACCTACCTTCTTACCCTATGAAATCTTTAATCTACGCTGGTAGACAATCACCCGACCTCAGATTCTGACTTGCAATCGGGTGAAGTAGCTTAACGACGAATCCAAGCTTGGTTGTCATAGGTGTGTTTAAACCCAGTCACGGATTTAACGCCGTTGATCCGACGTTCGGCAACAGCATTAGAAGCTGCGTGAGTGGAAATCCCTAGTTTTTCTGCCTCAGCATAGATCGTTAGTAGAGTGTTGTAAATTCCAGCGGCCTGCTTGCGGGCAACTTCAAAATTATAGCCACGTAATTCATTGTATACATTGATGAGTCCGCCGGCGTTGATTACATAATCGGGCGCATAGAGGATGTTCTTTTCACGTAATATTTTGCTGTGTTTGTGTTCATCTAACAGCTGATTGTTGGCTCCACCAGCGATAATTGGAAACTTCAGCATGGGAATTGTTTCATCGTTGACAATAGCTCCGAGTGCGCAAGGTGCAAATACATCGGCTTCTGCACTGTAGATGGCATGACCCTCCACGGCTTTTGCCCCAAATTTGTCGACTATAGCTTTAACTTTGTCAGCATCGATGTCACTAACGATGAGCTGTGCTCCCTCTTCGTGAAGATAACCGCATAGGTATCGTCCCACAGCCCCGCACCCTTGAACAGCGACCTTGAGGCCTTTTAGAGACTCTTTGCCGAGCCTGTGTTTGACCGACGCCTTAATTCCGTGGAATACGCCCCATGCTGTAACGGGCGAAGGATCGCCGGAGCCGCCGGGACGGCTTGTGACTCCAGTACAGTAATTTGTCTCTGCTGCCACCTGCTCGATGTCGTTCACGTTGATATTGACGTCCTCGGCAGTTATATACCGGCCTCCAAGGCTATTTACGAAACGACCAAACGCGCGGAACAACGCTTCACTCTTGATTTTCTTGGCGTCGCCAATGATGACAGCTTTGCCGCCACCCAAATTAAGCCCTGCACAAGCAGCCTTATAGGTCATGCCTCGCGAAAGTCGTAGAACATCGAAGAGGGCTGCATCTGTGTTTGCATAGTCCCACATCCGCGTGCCGCCAAGTGCAGGTCCAAGGGTTGTGTCATGGATGGCGATGATGGCTTTTAATCCGGTTGACTTATCGTGACAAAAGACAACTTGCTCGTGACCCATTTCAGTAATTGTTTCAAACCCTTGCATTCTTCTATCCTTCCTCGAGTCTCTAGGCGACTCTCTACATCATCCTCTAATACCAGTGAACGACTTAAACCTAAGTAAGTGTGGGTAGACTCTAGCTAAATGTGATTATATTGACAAGATTCCGTTCGACGTTTGGCACATAAATCGTTGGGATCTTCCTCCAAGGCTGTTGAAATGGCAGATTTTGATTGCTTTTAATGTTTTTTAAAACACACGGCGTCCCATTTACGGCGACTGCTGCACGGGCGCCGGTGCATGCCCTGCCGGTGTTCATACGGTTGTCTAGGCGGAATTTGGGAATGGTTGTATTCATAAGCCCACGTTAGCCCACTAAACCATTTTCTCTCGTGGAAGTTTGTGAAGCTTTGTTCTATCAACGCGAGGCTCCTCAACGGTTTCAAATCATTTGATGAGCGAAAGGCTAGTTCCATCCATGGAAACACATCCCCAAATTAATTTTTGGGGAAATTTTACCCGAAATAACTATACGAAATCATTATGTTTTAGAGGCGGTAGCCCTGAATAATATCGTTGTAATTAGGCAAATGTGCCTAAATCCTGTATCATCATGTTTAGTTGTCAAAGGTAGTTATAATTTTTTTGATGAGGGTGTTATGAAACGCGTCCTTGGTACAATGATACGTTCGCTCATGTATCTTAGTTTTTTTGTAGGCCTGTTTACGTTTATGACTTGCAAACCAAGGGATGCAAGGTCTGCGCTTCAAGATGGCGCCAGGGCGGAACAAGTGACGCTATTTCGTCCAGGTTCGCGAATCCATGATCAAACATCATCGGACCCATATTACACTAAAATTCAACCCGTTCTTGGTAAACGTTGTGCGGTTTGTCACGGTTGTACGAGTGCTCCCTGCTCGTTGAAACTGACGTCTCACCTTGGTCTAGAGCGAGGGGCTAGTAAGATCAACCCTTACCAGATTCGAGCTTTTGAGACCACGTTTCCCGAGATGCGCGTTGGTGCGAAAGACTTTTTCTCGGTAACAAGCAGCCGACCTGATGACAATGTTTTGTTTAAATCCATCGCCATGGGAGCAAAAAACACGACCGAACAGGATCCTGAAGGGGCGTTTGATCTCAACGATACGTCTGAATTGCGGAGCTTTTACGAAAAGAAGAGAGAGTATACTTGCCCGTCGTCAGTTGCTGAGCTGAATGCCTATGCTCGAGGCAAGACCGGAGTCGGTATGCCATTTGGTTTGCCAAGGCTAGCAGACGATGAACATGTGACTCTCATGGAATGGATTACTTATCGCAAAGCGCAGGGCCCATCTGCTGCTGCCGTAGAGTTCCTCATGAAGCCGACTGATCCGGAAACCATTTTAGCGTGGGAGAAATTCTTAAATTCTGATTCTGATGGTGAAAAGATGGCTTACGTGGCGAAGTATCTGTATGAGCATTGGTTTAACGCCCACATACATTTCGATGAGATGCCGGGTGAATTTTTTCGTATCGTTCGCTCTGAGGCTCCTCCTGCAATCGGGATTTTTCGACCAAGCGACCGGGAAATCGAAACACAGCTCCCCACAGATCATCCGGGACCAAAAATATTTTATTACCGATTCAAAAAAGTTGATGAAACAATCACGCAGAAAAATCACATCCCGTTTAGGCTGAGTCGCGCGACGATTGAATCTTACCAGAAGCTATTTTTCGATTCCGAGCTCCCTTGGAATGCGGGTAGTCAGCCGTCATACGAGACAGGGGATGTCTTCTCAAATTTTAAAGTTATTCCAGAGACTATTCGTTATAGATTTATGCTTGAAAACGCTCGATACATTGTTGATTCGATGGTGCGGGCGCCAGTTTGTGTTGGTGCGTCTGCCACGTTCGCAATTCCTGATCATTTTTGGGCATTCTTTTTAAAGCCAGAGTCAGACCCCTCGTCGGGTGGCCCGGTTAAGTTGAGTCCGGAAGGATTCAAAGGGCTAGACTTGACAGTGCGTAACTATACGGCGGCGGGACAAGTTGAGGAGCGGTTTACGAATAACTACATTTACCTCGCAGAATATGAAAAGGCTCTCAGAGCTGGGCTAGCGGCACGAGGTAAACGAGGTTTGACCATTGATGATGTGTGGTTTGGCGCGCCTTTGCGAAAGGGAGGCGTGTCTCAGAACAAGAATGCTTGGTTATCAATTACCAGACACGATAACAGCTCGACTGTTCAGTATGCCCCAGAGGGTGGGATGCCTCAATCCTATTGGCTTATGAGCTACGCTAACTTTGAGAGACTTTATTACAATCTCGTGGTCAATTTTAAGTACTGGGGCAGCATAAAGCATAAGATCGGTACATGGCGCTCGATGAGTCATGAGCGTCTCGATGCAGAAGATATGTTTTTATCAATGTTGCCCGTACAAAGTCGATCTGATCTCCGAATGATGTGGTCAGGTGGCTTAGAGCTTGAATCTGAGTTGAACTATCTTGGTCCTCTGATTCGCAGGCTTATCAAACTCCGAACTGGCGCCGATTCCGGGAGCGGGGCAGTGTCACGCTATATTGATATATACCCGTTGCAGAGTTTAGCTTTTGGTTCACCCCGGCAAACGGCTGTCACGTTTAGTGACGGGAGTCTACGTGACGATTTGGAAATGGCGCGTAATCTTCGCGGGAAAATGATGGAAACTGGAGTAACCTCCGAGCGAGATCGCTTGAATGCGAACGCCCAAGGTGAGCCCATTTATCAGACCGCGTCTGTTCCAAATATCCAACGTTTCCCCGAGCAAATGTCGTTTGATGCGTTTGAATCCGGTTTGGCACAAATCAATATTGGTCAAGCAAGGGGACGATTTGCAGCCTATATCCCGGCGATAACCGTTGTTCGTGTCAAAGATGCTGGAGGAGCTTTTAAAGTTTACTCGTTTGTTGGTAACCGCGGGTACAAGTCTCATAACATATCGTTTCTTGCTAGCAACGAGCCCACGGGGCTTGTCAGAGATATAAGTCGCGATACGTTGTCCATATACCGGGGCGTTATTGGGGACTTTCCACAGCTTTTTTTGGATATAGATCTTCGTCAGGCCGGAAGATTCTTAAACATGGTTAAGGATCTCAACTCTGTAAATAACGAAGCAGTTTTCAAAGAAATTGTATCTGCCTATGCGGTCCGTAGGAACAGCGCGCAATTTTGGCCATTTGTGGATTGGCTTCATAACTACATGGCGAATCACCCTTCGAATTATGGTGAAGGCTATATATACGCGGGTATTTTAGACTTGAGTAACTACCTTTAAGTCGTTGGCTATTAGCTAATTCCTGACATTGACCCTATGTCACTCACGCGTTGAACGACATAGGGTCTTAGCCTGAAGGCCTAACGCGGACGCAAAGGCATTTTTAAATAGCTGACACCATTTGATTCCGGCTTTGGAAGTTTTCCAGCATCGATATTGACCTGGATGCTCGGCAACAACAATCTCGGGGCTGATAGCGTTTTATCTCGATTTGTGCGAAACGAAACGTAGTCAGCTTTTAAAGTGGTTGCCTTTATTTGGACGTTTGCTTTCTTCTCTTCGCCGATGGTTGATTCAAAGCGCAGTGGTCGCCCATTTGGTTGATAATCGTGGCAGGTAAAGACTCGAGTTGCGTCCGGTAGGTTATACAGTTTTTGGATGCTATCGAATAATTGATCGGCGCTTCCAGATGGAAAATCACATCGTCCCGTTCCAGAGTCGGGCATAAACAAAGCGTCTCCCGTGAATACTGCATCTCCAATCAAGTAACTTGCGCATGCTGGGGTGTGGCCAGGGGTGAATATGGTCTTGATTTTTATGCTGCCAGCTGTGGTTTCGCTTTGGTCTTCCAAAAGTAGATCAAATTGCAGCCCATTGGTTGGGAAATCAGGGCTAAGATTATAGACTTTTTTGAATACGGTCTGCACTTCTGTGATTTTTGCACCGATTGCAATCTTGGCCTGGGGAAACATCTTTTTTAGGGGTTGGGCGCCGGATAAATGGTCGGCATGGGCGTGGGTTTCCATAATTAAATGAAGTGTCAGACCTTCTTTTTTGATGAAGTTGGCGACCTCTTGAACTGCATTAAGTTGTAAAGCGCCGCTGGCTGGATCATAATCCCACACAGAGTCGATGATGAGGGCGTCTTTAGTGGATGAATCATAAACACAATAGGTCATCGTGTATGTATCCTTGTCAAACCACGATTTAATTTGCATTGGTAAACCCCTCAAGTTTAGCTCCAATAAAATAGAAGATCACAAAAACACCCGCACCTAAAGAGAAAGCGCCAAGACTTGCGAGAGCTGGTCCAGGACAAATACCTGCAACTCCCCAGCCAATACCAAAAATTGCTGAGCCGATCATCAGTCGTTTATCGATATCTTTGCGGGTCGGTACGTGAAGTTTGATATCCAGTAGGGGCTTGTGTCGACGCTTTACATATTGCCAAACTGCCATATAGACCGGTATTGCGCTACCCATCACGAAAATCAAACTAGGATCCCATTGTCCTGTTATGTCAAGAAAGCCAAGCACGCGCTGGGGATCGGTCATGCCGCTCCATCCAAGGCCCAGGCTGAAGACAAATCCAATGCAGAAAGCGATGACATTGAGATGCATAGACACTCCTTCTGGTCAACGACCAATGATTAGAATCGTTAGCATGCCAAACACGATGAATGTCACAGTCGCGATAAAGCCACGGGGGGATAGGCGTCCAATCCCACAGACCCCATGCCCGCTCGTACAGCCATTGCCCATTTTAGTACCAAATCCTACTAGCAATCCCGCAACTGCCAATTGCAAATAATGATTGGCTCCCATAATGTTTGAAAAATTTTCAGGCCAAATCATGGTTGCGACATAGCCCCCAGCCACCGAGCCAAGCAAAAACAAGATCCGCCATATGGTGTCACCTTTAGTAAAGTCAGCGATGCGACCTGTGATACCGCTGACACCAAGGATTCGACCCTCCAGTAGTAAAAGAGCAGAGGCAGCAGCACCGATCACAAGTCCCCCACATATTGCATTGATCCAAGACGTTTCCATGACAACCTCCACAGAGTTTCTGCGCTTAACTTTACATGTTTTTATCTTGATATGGTAGAATTTGCGGGTGCCTAAAGATTGGGACAGGCTTTCCCTGCGGTTGAACGTCTTGCAAAAGGACACAGTTGACTATGATTCTAGCTGGCTATCTGGCTATGGCGGTGGTCGGTATGACGCTAGGCTTGATTGGTGCGGGCGGAAGTATCCTGACGGTGCCAATCTTGGTGTATTTTTTCAAACAAACAGCAGCAGATGCCACAGCTCATTCAATGGGGATCGTCGGTGTTACAGCGGTGGTTGCATTGATGTCCTATTGGCGTCGCGGGCTTGTTGATGTGCAGGCAGCGGCGAAGTTTGTACCTGCTAGTTTGATTGGCGTTTATGTCGCCCGGCTTTTCATACTCCCATTGATTCCTCAGACGATCGTTATTTCTGATGGCTTTAGATTGACGAAAGATCAATTGATTTTGGGCTCATTTGCCGTTGTCATGTTGTTTGCCGCGCGCAGCATGATTCGGCCTATACCAGTATCATCACTGGTTACGGCGTCCGGAGGACGGGGAATGTCCTTGAGTAAATCTCTTGCTATTGCGTTGACCGTGGGTGTTGTGACAGGATTTGTCGGAGCAGGTGGCGGGTTTTTAATCATTCCAGCTTTGGTCAATCTTGTGGGCATGCAGATGTCTCAGGCTGTTGGTACGTCTTTGCTGATTATCGCAATCAATACTCTCGGAGGATTTTTAGCCGGTCTGACAGACAATGCTCCTAACTGGGCACTCTTGATAAGTCTTTCAATTGTTGCTAGCTTTTTTGCTGTCGTAAGTGGGCGGTTTGCGCAAAAAGTGCCGCAAGATAGGCTTAAATTAGCTTTCGGTTGGTTTGTAATCTGTGTTGGGTCATGGCTGCTTTGGCAGCAGTTTGCCGCCGCGTTGCCTTAACCTCGAGTGATATAGGAGAGAGTTTCATGTCTGCTCAAATCAAAATGTGCACCGTACAAGAGGTGTACGATCTACTGAAAGTTAACCAAGATGCTGTTATGGTAGACGTGAGAGAACAAACAGAAGTGGATCAAGTCGCTCCAGCTGTTGGGCGTTTTTTTCCCATGAGCCAGATCAATCCCGACACGTTTGCCTCTGACTGCGGGGTGCGTAAGGATCAAGCGCTGTATTTGTTTTGTCGCAGTGGAAATCGCAGCATGCGGGTTGCTGAAGCCTTGGCCCAAAATGGATTCACGAATTTAACCAATGTGTCAGGTGGTATATTGGCCTGGCAGGCCGAAGGCCTACCGCTGAAGGTGCGTTGACTTCCTTTTGATAGCATGGTCCAGATACAGCATCTGGTTGCCTGGCGTTTTGGGTAATCGGTGGGACCTTGATCCAATCATTATGTTGGATACAGGATTTATCCCTGGCAAAGCAGCAGTTGCTCTTCGAGATCGCGCAATTGCTCGGCCCAATACCGCGCAGACCCATACTGGGGGAATGCCCGTTGGAAGCTCGGGTCTTCCCAGCGTTTGCCAATCCAAGTTGAGAAGTGAACGAATCTGAGGGCGCGCAAAGGTTCGATGAGGCGCAGTGACGTATGGTCAAAGGACTTCATCATTTCGTATCCTCTGAGAACAAGGACAAGCTTGCGCCGGGCCTCATCGTCGCGCCCTGGAATCATCAACCACAGGTCTTGCACTGCGGGCCCAATGACCATATCGTCGAAATCGACCCAAAACGGACCTTGATTGCTCCACAATAGGTTTCCCAAGTGACAGTCGCCGTGGATGCGGTGATAGGGAGCGGATTTGAACCAAGGTGCGCTAATCTCACAGATCGTCTCAACTATTTTTTTGTAGCGCACAGCAATGTCAGAAGGCACAGTTTTACTGTCAATAAGCCACCTGAGATTATTAAGGCCATAGTTTTCTGGATCTAGGCGGATTCTGTGTTCTGCCGCATGCGCAGCGCCAACGGCATGAAGTCTCGCTAACAGCCGTCCAATCTGTTCACACTGTAAATCGTCAAGCTCATCGGGACTTCGTCCGCCCATTTTCGGAAAGATTGAGTACATGAGGCCAAGATGTTCATCAAAGAAAATGCTGTGTCCGTCATTTCCAACCTTTGGAGCAACCACAGGGATATCGGCTTCAATCAGATCTTGTAAAAAGTCGTGTTCATCTTGAATCTGATCCCAGCTCCAACGGCCGGGCCGATAGAACTTCACAATGACAAAGCGCTGTGATGGGCTTGTGACTGCGATCCCGGGATCTACTTCAATTTCGACTTCATAGACGCGGTTTTCCATGCTGTTGAGTGCGAGGCAACGGCCGGTGCAGCGGAGACCACTGCGTTCTACGGCACTGAGAATGTGCTCGGGTGTGAGGGTGAAAAAGTGTTGGGTGGCGTGATTACCCCAAGGGTTTGTGGATTGAGTCATGGCTGATTCCTAAGAGTCTATCGGGGCGCATCAAGGTTGAGATCGTGTCTGGAGCCTCGGTACGACGTCATAATCCCATGGTTCTGATTGCTAGTGTATGATCCAATGCTGACCCCAAAAATTTATGACGGCAAATGGAAGGCTTTGGCAAGAATCAGAGTGCTGTCGTGTTTGGTATCCTTGGCGCACGGTTTGTCAAGCCGTGGTATTTCCTCGGGCCGCAGATTTGCTCAGCCGCAGCACCGCTAAGGCGAAAATACCCTTGAACAATCTCGAGGAGGTTTAAGAGCCTCACACCGAGATTTTATAGTACTAATTTCAGTCGACGTTAGATGTCTTGCCTGGTCAACCTTAAAGGTGAATCGGTTCTTGCTAGCCCACACCAAGTCGCCCTCGACTGCATACATGAAGTTCCCAGGAACCCACGCGTTTTCGCGGCCAAACAAGTGAATCCTTAGGGGTTTGGGTTTGATGAAAGACGTCCAGACCTGGTCCAAGCCCTTGTTAGTTCTGAGATCTACGGCAAACGACGTATCCGCGTCCGCTGACTCAGGTATTTCCCAATATTGGATGACAAAGGGTGTTAAGGCTAAAAGTTTTGAGTCTTTAGAAACTCCAAGTTTTTCGCTTGCCTCTTTTTGAATCTTGCTGTGGTCAAGTGGTCCCGCAGGACAGCTGGTTTCCAGCAGAAATGAAACCATTTTGGGCTTGTTGTAGTTTGTACCCTTCCAGTCGATGCGTCCTTCACCGCCGGTGCAGGGAAATCCCATCACCATCCATCCAGCGTTGTTTTTGTGACCTGTTTTACCGTCGGCGCCCAAACACGGGGATAAAATTCGAGTCACAAATACTTTATTTTCACTTAAAAAATACGGCTCATCATCTTTGAATTTGAGTGACGTGTCGCAATCCGGAGAAACCTGCGGTCCGTCCACTTTTTTCGGAGCCTGCACGTCTGGTGTTTGCGTAGTCAACGGCTCTGGGGCTACCGGTGCCTGGGGTGCGGGTGCAGCTTTCCGTAGCTCACCTGGTGGAATACTCGCTGACACGGGCTCTCTCATCGGTTTAATCTTATTACATGAAGATCCTGCAAAAAAACTGATGGCAATTGTTAGGCTGATACGACGGGCAAGCGATATATGCATGGATGAGTCCAGTGTAAGTGTTTAACAACGAGTCGCGACATGAGCGCACATATTATGCGAAAACGATCATGCCATGCCTTCATATTTAATCATAGAGCAATGCCCGCGGCAATGTGAATCACCATCCATGACAGGGTCCAGCCTTGCTTTAAAAATTTTTGCAGCCCTTGTGAAGACAGTTTGCCTTGCAGGGAACGGTTGATCCGTTTGAGCAAACTCTATCGGGAGGCGAGCGAGCGTGCATTGTAGCGTGGAATGAATTTTATCAGTAGCATCCGCAACGCAAGCCATCCGTAGCTGATTGCGATTCCGATAAGAGCTGGTTCAATGGTTGCAATCGCACCAGTCAGTTTAAGAGATAAAGGTGTCTCTGTGACAATTTCTTGTGATCCCAAGGGATGCAGGGCAGAGTCGACCAATAGTCCTTGTAAGGTGAACAGCGTTATCAAGACGGCACATGCGCCACTTCCCCTTGGGAGATAGCGTCTAAATGTTCCGGCTACAGCGATGGCCGCCAGGGACGTCTGAAAATGGAAGTCTTGTCGTTGTAGTTCTTGCTTAAGGGCTTTTAGGCCTTCAGCGAAAAAGCTCAAATTACTTGCGTCTTGAATCGATGTATACAGGGTCCGCAGAACACGAAGTAGGGTGCTTGATGCTTGCGGCGAACTTTGGTGGATTGCTGCAACCAGGGCCAACGTTGCCAGGGCAAGGGTTGCGGATCCAAGCGTGTGCTGTAAGGGGTGTTTGAGGGTTGAGTTGGTTCTGCGGGTTTGGACGAATGCTTTTAAGAACAGTGCCACTGCCAGTAGAAACATGGTTAAACTTGCAAGAGGGCTGCCGATAATGATTGCGCACGAAGCACAAAGGATCAATGGAAGCCAACGCGCATCTCGTGTGCGGAGATAAAGGATTGTGAACAACAACACGGTTGACATTAAAAACTGCTGGAAAAAGCTTGTGCTGACGACGTGGGTGCCTTGAAGGATTGACCCGCGGCTCAGCACAACACTCGCTGCTAGGAATCCTCCGACCCAGGTGCTGGTGAGAAGGCGGGAGGTCATTGCCACAATTAAAGCGGTTGCGCCAATAATCATGGGTGCAAAATTCATAAAAGCTTCAACGCTCAGGCGCTGCCCCTGGCAGATCGTCCAAAGGACTATACTGAGACCTGGGGAGAGGGCGCCGTTGGGCATCGGCACATAGTCTCCTTGGTTCTCCGGATTTGGGAACTGGTTATTCATGCCCTGACGGCAGGAGTGTTGCATAGCTTGCTGGAATGATAGGCCCGTCGTGTAGAACTCATCGGACACTTGAAGGAACCGCTCATCGGTTTGCAGCCAAACGAGCCGGGTTGCAATAACAAAGCCTAATGATATTAACAAAACGATCTCAAACCGGTTGGCAATCAAGGGGTAGCGGCGAAAGCCCATAGGTTGAGTCTTTAATAGTGGGTGGATGTTCTCAATAAACCTTGTGTTTATTTATAGTTGCAAGAAAACTCATGGATTTCCAGGGGAAATTGTTGAGTTATCGGATAAATAAGCTTGACATCATTAAAATCCCTTAGTAAACGTTGGCTAGCTTGAAATGACGCATAAACTTTAATCAGGAATTTTAGAGGAGAATATCACATGGCATCCGTAGAGCTTCGCCCAGGCGATACCCTTAATATTATTTGGTCATCTGTCCAAGATACACCACTGGGGCTGCGTGAGGTTGAAAGCAACTTTGCATTTACCTACGATGAACTGTTGGCGAAGCTTCGTGCAAAAGGCCGGTCTGGTAAAAGTCGGCGCTCGGGCACTGAAGGAGCCCGATTCAGTCGTGTTGTAGCGCTTGCCACCAATGCAATGCGCAAAGGAAAATGGTCGACGGGTGCTGATATTGACCGCGACGAGGTCTTCGAACGCATGATGAGTCGATTCCGTATGTTGCAAGATAAAGAGTTCATGAACATAACAGGGAATGCACGTGAGTCGTTGGTCGAGCTGTGTAACGCAAAGGGACTGAAGCCCGCCCAGCGTAAAGAGTTAAAGGATATTTTAGAGCGAGCTGGTATCCGGGTTGATTGATTCCTTGTCAGTCAGACACTGAAAATAAATTCCTGTATTTTTTGCTAAAGAGTTCCGCCCACAGTTGACTACTGGGGGCGGTTTTTCGTTTCAGCCTTAGTAAAATCCGGCCCATGAGCTTTAGGCGGTTGCCGTCAACGTCAATGCTTACAGCGGATGCTGTGAATCGTGGATTGCACCAAACTTTTGTCGGTTGCCACTGAATGGATTCCAGGCCGTTGTTATGGTTGAAAAGAGTGACGTTGGTGCTACAATTTCGGGGGCTGAACGATTATTGTTTTGAGCTTTGGAGATCGTCTAGTTGAGGTGTTGATGCGCATCAATCAAAAACAGCTGATTGCCGGAGTATGCTTTGGGAGGGTGGGTTTGTGGGATTTCTAGTTTTGGGCATTAACCATTTAGGGCTAGCTGCAAAAGACCCCGAGAAGTGCCGCTGGTTTTTACGAGATGTCTTGGGGATCGAACACCTGGGTGACGAACTTGTTGCGTCACAAAAGACAATGACGGGTATGTTTGCAGCTTCTGGGTCTCCCATGGTTCAGACGCGCCTAGAAATTTTATCTCCTGCGGAGGGCACTGATGACGGGCCAATCTCGAAGTTTTTGGAAAAAAAGGGTGGTGGCATTCATCATGTGGCTTTGACAGTTAATGATATCAAAGCGGCTCTTGACCGCATGAAGACCCTCGGGGTTCGCATGATTGATGAATCGCCTCGGCCTGGTGCCCATCAGACCCTGATTGCCTTTGTGCACCCAGAAGCCACTGGTGGTATCTTGATTGAGTTGGTCCAGGAAACGCAGTCAGCAACTTGATCGTTTGAGTGTACGTTCTCGTTCAAAATGGCCTGGTTGCGGAGTTCTGGCGACTCCTCAACATGAGTGCAAGTTCTTGGACGCTTCCGACCTTGTTCAATATATCGATATCAAGAAGTTTTTAGATGACATTGATAACGTCATGTAATAAACTTTTCTCTAATATAGTTTAAAATTAGAGTGTTGAAATTGGACGGTTTAAATTGGACCGTCAAAATTAAGCCGTCAACGTTTGACGATAACGACAAGACTGCTGCTTGGTTCAGCCGGGGAAAGACCCCAAGGTACCAGGTCACAAACTTGGGTCAGAGGAACGACTGGTTTAAAGTCTGACCTTAGTCTTCTGGAGGTTTCTCTGGTTGGCGAAATGATGGCGGATTGATCGTTGCTCCTGTGTTGAAGCTTCGATTCAAGAGGAGGATGCACTGTATGCGTTTAATCAGGCTCTTGCCGATTGCGTTCGTTTTTACTGGTCTTATGACGATGATGGAGCGTGGTTGGAATGATGAAGTTAGTCGTTTGGCGTTACTACGATCAAACTTTACTGCTGCGGTGGGTGAGGCTCGTGGCCGAGTCAGTGCGGTCGCATGGACTGTGCTTAACGACCCGCAGATTGAGCAAAACTTCAATCTCGGCAACATAAACACGGTTTCGCAGTCACTACAAAGCTACATTAGACCGGGTGAGATCTCTCAGATTGACGTATTGGATGCTGATTGCCAGTTACTGGCGCGGGTGCCGCAGTCGGGAAAAACAATCAATGATCTATGCAAGGTTATTAAATCTGGAAAGCCGGCCATATTCTGGCAGATCTCGGATCAAGAGGAACCAGTTTTTGTAACTTTGGCTTCAAGACAGTTGGGAGGGCAGACTGTGTTTGTGGCGGCTCAGCTTGTCTTTGATCAAGCATGGATCTCCTTGTTTCCAAGTTTGTCACGCCGCGTCGCTGATCGTGAAATGGCCTTTGGACTAGGGTCTCGTGGGTCGTTGCTGTGGCGGGAGGGGCTAACTGCGGATGGACGGTATGCGTTGCCATTGTATGCTGACGGCTGGATGTATCGCCTCATTCCTAATCTAACATCTGTAGCCCTTGAATCGCAAAAGGACAGTTTTTGGCTGCTTTATGGTGCGCTTGGGTTGTGTATATGCCTCGCAATGTTGCAAGTGTCTGCACGGGAACGTCGTGATGGAATGCGGCGCGAGTCACTTCAAGCATGGATTGTCGAGCAGCAGACACGAAAGTCTAGTGCGGGATCCAATCTCAATCAGAAGCCGCAATCATGGGACGAACTCATTAATTTAACAAAGTCTGTGATCATGACTAAAGATGAACAGCGGGCTCTTCAAGCGCGTCTTCTCCAAGAACGCGTCGAGAGCGTGACTAACCGGTTGCGCGAACGAGATATGGAGTTTTCTGTTCTTGAAACAAAGATATTGAGTATGAGTGATCTGGCAAGTCTTCAAGAGCAACTCCAACGTACGTCCGCCTCTTTTCTGCGTCAGATGAATCATATGCGTGATCTGTGTGAGACGATTTATGACATGGCGTCCAGCGGTTTGTCGCAACAAGCAAAATCTTTAAATGACCTCTACACACGTTGGAAAGAGGGATTGAACCAAGGTGCAAACCGTGAGATTGCTGCGCGAAAGTTTTTTAGATCCTTGGTAGAAACGAAGGGTAAAACTCCAGGGGTGTCGAAACTAGATGAAGACATGCGCGAACTGAGCGCATTGGCAGCGGCAACATTAGACCAGTCACTGCATACGGCCATGCTCGCTCGGCAGGTGACTGACGATTGCGAGGCGGCCGCAAAGATGGCAGCATTCTGGAATGGTATAGCTACCCGTGATCGTAACGAGAAGACGTCAGATTGGGCCTCTTGTTTGGTGTCAGCTCAGCGTCTGGTTTCAGCTGATGACAAGTACCAATCCCTGACATTTGAGACTTTACCTAATGTGGGTCATACAGATGAGCTCTATCCCGCAGTCAGTCACGGTGTTCTCGTTAGTGGTCTGTTTCATCTCTACTTAGCTCTGCTAACTAGCGTTGATACGAAGACTGTCTCCTTACCTCTGGTGATTCGTCAAAAGCGACTGAAAGAGCAAGCAACTATTATTTTGTCTCTGCCCTCACGTCATGCATCGCAAAACGCCGATGGACCCACTCGCGACATGCTTTATCATGTGGATCTTGCTAAGCAGTTGCTGTCATCTTATGGGATTAAGGTTTCCATCCTTCCAGCCACAATTGCAGGCTATCCGGTTGGTATCACATGGTCGTTGCCTCAAAAAGAGTTAATGATTGTTAGTGAATCTAACGTTCAAGTAACCCTTGCTGCCGATTGATGGTGGGTTCTAGCGCTCTGTGCCTGTGCTCTTTAAGGATACCTGCTGCGCATCTTCAGGGTCTTCGATCACCTCGGGTAAGGGTTGTGGGTGATTGATTGCGATGATTTTACCGATATCAGGATCTTCGTTCACAGAGTTTTGGGTGTTCATGCGTTCCGCAAGTATCACGGCAGTCTCAGGGGTGCCTTGAGCGGGGCTAGGATCATTGGCGATAAAGGCTTCAATTTTATGTGATTCGTCGGTCAGGAGCTCACACTGTTTTCTGAGCAGGGTTACCGTGGTGTCATGATGCATGATGCTTTGATCGATTTGAGTGCAAAGATCCCTTACATAAAGAAGGTTCGATTGCATCGACTGCTGGTCCAATTCATTTTGCTGAAGACCCGTTTCTAATGTACGAATTATTGCGGACAGTTCTGATAGCGAGTTTTGCAGAGCATTGAACTGTTTTATGACAAGGGTCTGTTGGGCCTGGTTTTGTTCAAGGGTGAAAGAACACGATTGCAGTTTTGTTGAGATGGATTGTGAGGGTTCATGGGTTTGTTTGAAGAGAGCTTGACCCAAACTTTGCGCTAAATCAGCGAGGCTTTGCATATCATCGGCAAGACTTGTTAGAGTGTTGTCATCAGACTGTAGTCTTGTTGAGGCGATTGATGTGTTCACGGAGATGAGTTTGCACCTTAGGCTAAATTCCTGAATCCTTTCCGCATAGTCCTGGATTATTGAAGTCATCTCTTTCACTCGTTGTATACATTCTTGGATTGAACTCTGAGTGACCTTGATTTGGTCGACGTGCGGTCGTTCGCCGGCTATCGTCTCGTAATTTATTTTTAGGTTTTCGAGTGCTTTTGAAACTAGAGACCGTTTTCCCTCGAAGATATCACGCTCTGAAGTCTGTTGGTTTATGATCTTCGCATTTTCGTTCAAGAGGAAGGCGGCCTTACTGGCATGCCCGCGAAAATCTTTTGAGTTTTGTGAAATGCTTTTGATAGACTGTAGAATGTCTGTGGTCACGAGGCTAAAAAACTCTCTTGATTTGGTAAGTAATAGTAAGTTTTTTCGCGCATAGAACAGTGCAAAGCCTAAGATCGCGATGCCTACTGCGGATAACCCTGCAATTAATGACTGAGTGAGTTGGGCTAGGGTGACAGCTACCTTTGCAAGGGAAGAGTTCACTTGCTCCTGTGACTTCGCTTGAAATGGAGCAAGAATAGTCAATGTTTCAGCCCGATTTGCATTGATAGCAAGGTAAAATCGTAACGAGTCTTCACCACTGACACGTTTTTGCCGCAAAGCTCCGGCAAGGGTTTCGATGTTTCTATACATGATGCCAAGAGAATCGCTAACCGCGGAGTTCTGGGCGACTGATCCGATTTTTGCGCTGCTTTCGGCTAGGGCTTTGATCTGATTTTCGATTTCGGATTTGAGTTTTAACAGGCTATCGAAGCGATCTTTTTCTAGACCTTTGAAGTCTTCTGATTGACTGTCAAACTGCATATCTTTGGCTAGTAAGGCAAGTTTATCGGTGGTTGCGGCTAATTGCAGAACTCGATTAAGTGACGTTCGCGCCGAATCAAGCTCATGGTGCGCAAGCTTTACTTGATTGAGATAAAAAATAATGCCGAATCCTGCTGTGATCACTGTCAGGAGTAATAGACCTGTTGCTATGTAAAAGCGCGAACGCAGTCCAAGGGTTTCTCTCATGAGGTCCCCCACGGGTGTGGGATGTCGTTTAACTGCTGCCCAGATCGATTTGTCCTGACTTCGATACGCCTATGTGGGCCAAGATCCAAGTCCAATAGATCATGCGCCCGTGGCAAAGACGTCACGGCATCTTTTGTCTTGAAGTCAAGTTTTAAGAGGCTTTGCAGCATGCTGTTTAACTCGCCTTCAATTGGTGAAGCTTGTAGAGCTTTGCTGGTTGAATAATCGTTGCTGTTTGTCCATTGTGAAGAATAGTCTCGCCTACAGATCCTTGAGAGCGATCTTGGGATCGATTGAAAGGTTGAATAACGACCGTGTGTCTTCCAATGAGTTCGTCGACAGCAAAAGCCACCTTGGTGTTGCCTACAGGCGCGACAACCGCCAGCGTCTGATTGATTTGTACTGGATCTGTCTCGATCTGCGAACTAACACCAGGAACAGTGGTTAAGGTGATCTCCTGATTCCTGACGTTAATCTTGTGGCCTTGATATGGGTAATTTTTATCTGGTTGAACAGCAATATTGATTACCTCGCTAATTTCGGCCAATGGTAACGCATACGTTTTGCCTAGAATCCCAACAATGAGCGCGTCGAGCACAAATGACTTGCGCGGAATGGCTATGACACATGCGGTTTCCCCGGGTCCCGCTGATTCAAGATTGACTATTTTCCTGTTGAACGCTTCAAGGCTCGTCGCTCGGCCATCGTGTGTTATGTGAACATAGATGAAGAGTTGATCCTGATCCAGGCTGAGCTGAAGGGATGTGCTTTTTAGTTTGTTTGTAAGCATCCGCTCCTCAGGTGTCTCTATCTGTTCTGACACGATCTGTTGGATCACGCTGTATAACATGGTGTTTGCGTTGCGAAGGGCGAACCCATCAATGATGGGGCATTTTGCTTCTGTTGTAAGATGCACGCTTTTTTCCTGTGATCGCGCAATATCGAGCAGCGTTGTGCTGATTTCGCTGAGCATCAATGTGGTCTCACAGCTTTGGATGGTGTATAGCTCTTGCTGGAGGTTACGTAGCGTCTTGGCATTTTTTTGCAAGGCTTGAATCAGTGCTGAACGGTCTCTGTCGTCGCTTAAGTCTGCGCGCGCGATCTCCGTGTGGTGCAGGCAAAGGTCTTCTATGAGGCGTTCGAGATAGTCTAGCCTGCTAGGCTTTATAGAAAACGTTCGTTCTGGTTCAGGATCTGTCGTCGGCGTCATGCAGGTCTTTGCAACCGGAGATTCAACGGGATGTTCTGACGAAGCGATCACGCTGGGTGTGCGCGCAGAGATATGGGTCTCGGTATGGATCTCTTCCGTGATCGAAAAGTCTGGTGTTACATCTTGGTCTGACGTGGTAGCAGAGGGCTTTTGCAAATCTAATGGTTCGTTTTCGCGGGGGTCAGTAGATGTATCGTTAGAAGTCGTCACGACCGTCTCCGAGTGGATTGGGTTTTCGTCCGATACCGGGGTTTGTAATGCGTTCAATCGGTCAAGCAGTTTATGTGAGGACAGTGGGGCGTTGTGATCTTGTTCAAAACGCGCGATCCAATCAGCGACGAGTGTTTGACAGTCGAGGTAAATGGCAAGAAAAGATGGCTTAGCATACTCGGAATGTCCCATAATAAAGCGCAGTCCGTCTATCATAGCTTGGTTTAGCGGTGAAGGATGTGAAAGATTGGCGCGCTTGCAGCACCCATCGAAGTCTTGAATGATCGCAAGAAGCTGCTCAAGGCTGTCGACATCAGGATGATTCTCTAAAGTTAAGATACGATGTTCCCACGCCGACAGAATTCGTCTAGCCTCGTCTATAAAATTTTTCACGACGGCGCTCATGGTCATAATGAACTCCTTCAAGGTGGCCTATCGGAATCAAAACTAGAATTCATAAAGAGGCTTTTTTGGTGTTTTGCAAATGAATCATGGAATTCTTCGTAGATCCCGAGCGGTTTTGGAAGGAGGGCCTCTTTTTCGTAAGTCCCTTTGGACCGACATTGTTTTGTTAGGGCACTTCAATAGAACGTCACGTGCCTGTCTGGCCGCTTTTTCGTGGAAGCATATCGTGGGATCGAAAACTAACCATAACCAAAAGTTGTTGGGGTCCCGAGCTCCAACATTGCGCCGATTTTCTCGGATGTTACGGCCATAGTTTAAGTTGGGAAAGGATTTATCCGATCCCTTATCCAGGGAGAAAGTATGCGAACTCGTTATCTGCAATTCATCGTCTGTGGTCTGTTAGTCATTGGCTGTGCCTCTGCCAATGACTCGGGCAAGGGCGTAGCTGATTCTCGACGATCAAACGACCCAGGACCAGTTAGACCCCCGGTCTCAGGCTCACCAAACGATCCTACTCAAACTCCTGTGGCAGGCCGCCATCCCAAGATTCTTGTTCATGGCAGCGGTCCCTCGATTACGCCGCGGTCAGCGGTCGATATGGAGCCACTTGCCCGGATGCTAGTTCAAGCAGGTTTCCCTCCAGAGAACATTCACAAGGCGGATTATCCCTTGGGATCGAACTTGGCTACAACAGTCGGTGTCTTGAGCCAGGCAATCAGGTCAATCATGGATCGTTACCCTAGTACAACGAAGTTTGATATCATAGGCCACTCGATGGGGCACGCTGCAGGGTTGCATGCTATTATGGCAGGGCAAACAGGTCAGCGCGTTCGAAAATTTATCGGGATAGCTGGAGTTGCCTTTGGACAAGCAGCAAAGCCGATGCCTTGCTTTCTGCTTCCGTGTGGCGATATGTTTGATTTCCTGATTCCATTCAAATCCCAGAATGTGATGCAGTTCATGATGACTCATCAAGCTGCTATTGATCAGCTGGATAAGTGTTCAATCTTTTCGCCCCAAGATGGAAGCTTGAACCCGTTTGACGCTGGTGCGTTTCCGGATGGCAGAAATATCTCCCTGCCTCAGGTCGGACACCTCCGGGCGATCTCGTCACCGGCCGTCATGAATGCTCTGATCACGGAATGTTATGGCGGAACGCTGGATTAGGCTGGCACGAACAGGGTTGGTAGACGTGTTACCGTAAGGCTTGCGTTTGGCGTGGACCCGCAGTTATTTGAGACGAGATTTCATTTTAAGCATCTGATAATAAAGGATTAAATCACGCCAGGCATTTGCTTGGCTCGTCAATTTTGGGCCAATCCAAAGCGCGCTTGAATCATTTCAGCAGATGAACTTGAGGCGGAGTCTTTGGGACGTATGATCCTTTGAGATGCAACAAAAATTCGTATACATTCCGCAAGTTGCCTGTGCTATGGTATGCATTCATGAATGCATCATTATAGTCCCAACGTTTGAGGTCAAGACGTATGTCACCAAAAGGAAGTGTTGCGGAGAAATCCTCCGGGGCAAAAACCGAATCGAAGCTTGATAAACAGTGGTTACTCAGTGTGTATCAGGAGATGTGTTATTATCGGCGATTTGAAGAACGGGTTCTTCAGGCCTACACCCAACAGAAATTTGCGGGATTTTGCCATGTTCATATTGGTCAAGAGGGGTTATGTGTTGGCGTCCAGCGAGCACTGCGTGACTCCGACTACTTAATTACCGGTTATCGTTCGCACACTCAAGCAGTCGCAAAAGGCATTCCAGGTCGCGAGGTGTTTGCGGAGTTGTTTGGTAAGGCTACAGGCTGTGCCAAGGGTAATGGCGGTTCCATGCACATGTTTAGCAAGGATCGTCGTTTTCTTGGAGGTCATGGGATTGTTGGCGGACAGGTGCCACTGGCTGCAGGTGTCGGCTTTGCCATTAAGTACGAGAAGAAAGACGAAATCGTCGTTTGCTACATCGGAGATGCGGCGATCAATCAGGGTCAGTTTCATGAAGCCCTAAACATGGCTGCCACCTGGAACCTGCCGGTGTTGACCGTTATTGAAAATAACCGCTATGGAATGGGGACTGATATTCGCCGAACCACTTCGATCGATCATCTATGGAAGCGGGCATTGTCCTACGACATGGATCACGGGCAAGTGGATGCAATGAACGTCATCAAAACCTATGAGTTCGTGTCAGATGTTGTTGCAAACATGCGTAAGACCGGTCGACCCTATCTGCTGGATGCGATCTGCTACCGCTTCAAGGGTCACTCCGTATCTGATCCGGGTCTATATCGAACGAAAGATGAGATGGCTGAATGGCAAACGAAGGATCCAATCCTTCAGCTGGCCGATCATCTTAAGAAACACAAAATGGCCACTGACGAGGAGCTAAAAGCTTTGGACGTGAAGGCAAAAGAGTTGGCTAAGGCCGATGAAGCTTGGGCTGACGAGCAACCCATTCCTCCAGAAGAGCAGGTTTGGCAAAACGTTTATGCTGATTAATGATGTTAGGCTTTGATTTTGATCTAACTTGAAAAAGGATGCTGACGAGATGGCAATTTTGACTTACCGCGAAGCACTGGGACGGGCCATGGCCGAAGAAATGGCTCGCGATCCTAAGATCTTTTTAATGGGGGAGGAGGTTGCGCAGTACAACGGCGCCTACAAGGTCTCCAAAGGTCTACTGGATAGATTTGGACCGGAACGCGTGATTGATTCACCAATATCAGAGGGTGGGTTTGCTGGTCTCGGCGTTGGTGCTGCCATGGTCGGTTTGAGGCCAATCATCGAAATGATGACTTGGAATTTCGGTATTCAAGGCTTTGACCAAATCATCAATCACGCCGCAAAGATGTTGTATATGTCGGCCGGTCAATTTCCAGTTCCGATTGTGTTTCGAGGGCCGAATGGCGCCGCTCACATGCTGGCGGCTCAGCATTCGCAGACTGTGGAAGGGATGTTGCATCAGGTCCCTGGCTTGAAAGTCGTGACTAGCTCCTGTCCAGCCGACGGTTACGGTCTCTTGAAAAGCTCAATCAGGGACAATAACCCAGTGATATTTCTTGAAAGCGAAATGATGTACGCCATGAAAGGCGAAGTTGCCGATGACGAGCATCTAATTCCTTTGGGCGTCGGTTCCATGAAACGGCAGGGCAATCATGTGACCCTGATTGCGTGGACCAAAATGGTATCGAGGGCGATGCAATGCGCGGAGGTCCTTGCAGCTGAGGGGATCGAATGCGAAGTGATTGATCCCCGCAGTCTACGTCCTCTTGACGAGGAGATGATTTTTAATTCGATACGTAAAACACACCGTTGTGTGATCATCGAAGAAGCATACCAAGCTGCCTCGGTGGGATCGTTTATATCTGAACAAATCCATCGAATCTGTTTTGATGATTTAGATGCACCAGTAATGCGGGTGACAAATGAGTTTGTTCCAATGCCCTACGCGGAAAACCTCGAGCACCGTGTACTGCCGGAGGCGGACAGAATTATCCCTGTGATCAAACAAGTTCTTTATATGTGATTTGTTATTTGGTGACATCCAAGCGAGCCAAACTATAGTTTAGTTTGCTGGGGGTGTCCCCCAGACTAGAAAGGGAAACATCATGGCTCAATTAATCGTAATGCCCAAGCTCTCCGACACGATGGAAGAGGGAGCAATTGCCAATTGGTTGAAAAAAGAAGGTGACACAGTCGATGAGGGAGAAGACCTTGTCGAGATTGAGACCGACAAGGCAACGATGACGTTTGCCTCCGCCGCAGAGGGTGTTGTTTTAAAATTAGTGCTTCCTCCAAAAAAGACGGTGCCACTCGGCGCACCTCTGTGCGTGATTGGCCAAAAGGGCGAGCAGTTTAGCCTTGATGATCTTGTGGCTAAGGTTGGTGGCGCAAAGAGTGCAGACAAGGGGCCGTCCCTTCCGCCCGCTGCTGCACCCGCCGCGGCGCAGGCTGCCCCGAAGGCTTCGGTGGTCCCCGTGGCAGCAAGTCCTGTCCCTACCGCGGATGTTTCTATGGGGCGCATCAAAGCCTCTCCTCTTGCTAAAAAAATGGCTGCGGACAAGGGAATCAACATTGCCACCGTTAAGGGTTCTGGTCCAGCCGGTCGCGTCGTAGCGCGTGATCTTGATCATGCTCAAAGTGGTAGTTCGGTTGCGCTCCAAGGGCGTGTATCAGCGTCCCGCGAAGATCGAGTCATCCCGAACTCAATGATGCGCAAGACCATTGCAAAGCGGTTGCTTGCGGGTAAAAACGAAGCCCCACATTTTTACCTGACAGTTTCAGCAGATATGACGCGCATGAACGATTGGCGCGCTCGCTTGAATAAAGACGCTGACAAGGCGGGCGTCAAAGTAAGTGTCAATGATTTGGTGATTTTAGCGGTATCAAAGTCTCTTTCGCGCCATCCTGAAGTCAACGCTTCATGGCAGGGGGAGTCTATTATTGAGTATGGCAGTGTTCATGTCGCCATGGCTGTGGCCTTGCCTTCAGGTTTGGTGACACCAGTGATTCGTCATGCCGATCAGCTGTCGGTTCGAGAGATTGCGAAGTTGTCGCGCGATTTAGCCACTCGTGCCAAGGATGGGCGCCTTGCAAATGAAGATTACGCCGGCGGTACCTTCACCATTTCAAACCTTGGTATGTTTGGCATTGAGGAGTTCACGGCTATTATCAATCCTCCTCAGGCAGCGATTTTAGCAGTTGGCGCAACCATTCCGACTCCTGCCGTAAGTGATCGCGGAGAGGTGGTAGTGCAGCCTAGGATGAAGATGACTCTGAGTTGTGACCATCGGGTGATTGATGGCGCGATGGGAGCTCAATTTCTCCAAACGCTCGTTGGATTTATTGAAGACCCGCTGAATATGCTTTAGAGCTTTTTGCTGACGGGCTTTGGGGTCAATCCGTCGTTTAAGTGCCTAGGTCAGATGAGAGCGACTTCTCTCGTGGGGAGTTTCTTCACCTGGCTAAGGCGTGGAATCCTTTACTCAATGGGCTCTAGTTGGTGGTAAATGGGCTTTGTTTTGTCCGTGATGAGGCTACTTTTTCGCCCACATGTGGTAAACTGATGAAAATCAACTTTCTTTGGGAGATCATATCAGTGAAAAATTATCTTGGCGGATTGTTGCTTTCATTAACCATGATGTCCTCTGTCGCGAAGGCAGCCGAGTGGTTCACGTTTAAAACATCTGGTTTTTCGCGATATGAAAATGGTGAGATCCAATTGTCGCAATGGGCCAATGCGCTGCTCATGAAGGGTGTTTTGATTCACGGTGGGATGGCTTATAACGTTGAGGCGTCACTAGAACCCCAGAGTCAATCAACCTACCGAGGTTCAGGCCGAATTACGGTCCAGTATGACAATGGTCGTGTTTGCTACCATCGTTTTGGTATTGAGATGAGGATGCATAATGGCGGTGTCTACATCCGCGAGAACACGCCGCAGGGGATACCCTATGAGCCGGACTATCCTTGTCGGGCAGCTGGCCCCTATCAATGGTATCTCTACCCGGAACCTTATCAGCCTCAAGGTTGAGTGATGGTTTGGTCATCGTATTGGTTTTGGACGCTTTGGTCTGATCAAAAAGAGATTTAGGACTGGTTTGTGAATAGTCTATTTAAGTCTCTATAATGATTGGTCTTAATGTCTAGCCATTAAGTTTGAGATCATGACGCCCGATACCTCTTTTCAAGGGGGTCGAGGGTGTTAAATTCTAAATCAAAATGGCTGTTTTTTGTTATCGGCCTGAGCACGTCAATCTCTTGCTCAAGCGAGTTCTCTGGATCGAACGGCTTTGCAGGTTCGAGTGGTCCAAATCGGAACTCACCACCACCATCGCAGAATCAAACCCCAAAGATTCCTCCACCAACAGGGGGTGGAACGCCGACTCCTCCCGGTCTCCAGCCTCCAGGTTCACCACCAATTCCACTTCCCAATGGTGGTACAGGCTATCAGTGCTCACAACAGTATCGCATTCCAGGAACTTCAAATTTGTATTTGGCCGGTGTGTCGCCCCAGGCAACACTGAATTACAATTTCGAAAAGTTTTGTAAGCCCGACACCGTTGCCAATGCGGCGCCCCAAGAGATTGCGATCCTCGATCCGAGATGCCTTGCTCCCGGCTCCCAGCTGGTCTTTGATGTGAATGGTTCGATTTCCAACAGCAGTGCGACGGGACTTATGCTTCCTGATGGGGGGGCGATCACTCAGCACAAACTTGGTAGTCAACTTGGCAAATCAAGCATTCGGGCGCCGTACAATAGCTTGGTCGCGGTATTTTTAGATGAGGGTGATCCTTCTATGAAAATGCCTCCTCCCAGTCTAACGTTTGAGTCAGAAGAGGCTCGCAATTATTTGGAGCTTCGCCCTATGGTGCGACAAGTGTTTTTTATCGGCGACGGTAAGACACGAGATGGTCGCCCGCAGGTCGTCGTTGTTCCTCCTGGAACCACTCGGGTATTTTTTGGGACAATGGACTCGGGACAGTGGTGTAACAACCAAGGACAGCTTCAAGGCGCTATTTTGTGGAAGCAATAATCTTTTTGCTTCACTCATTCTTAGTTCTTGAAAATCGTATGTGCCCAGCTTCGCAGCGGTGGGCGCACGACAGGCCGATTCGAATTTGCCAAGTAAAAGTGTTTCAACGTTAACTCTAGATTGGCCAGCATATGGTGCAAACGACACTACGCTTTCGCCATGTTCTCACGTACGCTAAGATGCAGTTCCCCAAAGTTTCGGAGACATCTATCCTAATAGAACACCGGTGCGGGTACTACTCGCTACTGGATTACACCTTGCGGCGTATCGTGGCGGCCTCGGCGTGAACTCGGCCGCCACGAGAAACAAATAACGAAAAAATCCTGCCAATCGAACGCCAGCGAAACTGCCATCGTCGAATCAGCAACGGCGATCCATCCGCGAAAAATGCGCGATATTTTGCCTTTTTTCTCGGTCGCGTGATTTTTCACGATCTGCTTCTAGGGCAGCAAATTCTTTTTCATTCAACTCCCGTCGCAGTGGGCAGGTTGAAAAATCGCCTCAAACTCCTACGATTCAATGGTTTGAGGCACTTCGGTAAGCCTGCTAGATGCTCAGTCTTGCGCCTCCTTTAATCCCAAAATAAGGCAAAAGTAGTCGTCAGGATCTGAGCCCCACGGTGAAGCACTCTGGTCATTGCAGTGGATCTCAATATTTTCAGAGATTTTAATTGCTTTGAAGTTTCCTACCCGCGTCTGGTGCTTTGGTTCCGTTTCCATGTGGTCGTAGAGTGCTTTCGCGCTGAAGTCGTTGTGTATGTAGACACTTGCTTTCCAACCAACGTCATACTTCTGAGAGATCCTGACTATGTTTTCTGAAGATCGCGGCAGTGACCTAACAGTCACACTACAAGTGATCAATCTGGTGTGACAGAAAAGCTGGAACCCTTCAGTTGAATAGCGAAAGTACGGATTAACAACGGGTTCAGTCGGAAAACTTAGGTTTGAAACCAGACCTTCCGCATCTTCAGGAGAAAGTTTGAAAGTCACACCAGTTGTGGGGGACTGCCCGGAAGCTGCAGAGCTTAATAGCAGACCTGCAATGATCAGTGCTTTGTTTCTTTTGTTCGATATCATGTCTTTACTCCTATCGGTTTGGTGACGGGTCATGCGCCGTAGTTAAGGTGGTTTGGTACCACTAGAGCTCTTGATTAGTAAAATTAAAAATATTATATTATTATTAATATATCTAATTCTAAGAGGATTTGTATGTTAGATAACAATGGTTTAGAGGCACTGTACTTTGTTGGAAAAGAGCGCAGTTTTAGCCTCGCCGCGAAAAAAATTGGCATCACCCAGTCCGCGGTCTCCCAACGACTCCGAGCATTGGAAGACGAAGCCGGGTCGCCTCTAGTAGTGCGCTCATCCCCGCCACGTTTAACTGCAGCAGGAAAAAAGTATTTTCGATTTTTCGAGCAAATTAATGCACTTGAGTTTGACTTAAAGCACATCGAAAGCCGAACCCTTCCACCGACTTTATCTTTGGGGTGCAACCACGAGTCTTTTAATTTGTGGTTTGGTCACTGCATTGCCGAAGTCGCAAGAGAGCTCGGCTTCCTAGTCAATATATCGCTTGCTGATCACGAACAGACAATTGATTTACTAAAAGACTGTGATGTCCTTGGTTGTGTGAGCTCTGAGCCGAACGCAGCACAAGGATGCTTGGTCGAGCCTATAGGTAAGATAGAGTATGTCTGTGTTGCGACACCCGACTATATCGAAAGATTCCGAATCAAAAGATTAACTAGAACAAACCTGAAGAGTTCTCCAACTGTGATCTTCGGAGCATTCGACCGTATACATGATGAATATCTTGAGGCTGTTTTTGGAGAGCCATGTCGCGGTCAGTATATCTCCCACACAGTCCCCTCTATCAATGGCTTGCTTGAATTTTTGCTGAGAAGCAGCGCTTATGGTGTAGTGCCGAAAACCATGATCCAATCCCACCTTGAGTCGGGCGCATTGGTGGAAATTCTTCCTAAAGTGAAGTTCAATATCCCTCTGTATTGGCACCGTGTTCAGGCCAAGATTCCTCTACTAGATCAGATTAGCGATCAGGTGCTCGCAGCAGCAAAGAAACACTTAGCGACGCGATAGAGGGTATTGGCCAACATAGACAAATAGCGTGCATCGCTATTGGACCACTTCAATCTTGTTCTCCGAAACAACCACTTTAGACCCATTCACAATTCGCAACGGTTTAACATCAGACTCGTGCTTTATTAGGTTGTGATCAAATCTATGTTCCTTGCCGCCCTGGAAATCAACTACAGCTCCCGAACGGCTGCCTCCGACTCCTATTGTATTGTTAAAAATAGTGGAACCATTACCTGCCGATTTATCAATATAAATTGCTGATGACAATTCAGAGTTGAAAACAGAATTCCTGACGTCAATCCGGGCACCTTGAAAAACACTCAGGGCAGGTCCATCAGTCGTTGAGCTAGCACGGACCCCTATAAGCTTTAACGTCTGCTCTGTTTTGTGAGCGATGATACAATCTTCACTGGTTACGCCGTCGCTCATCATCGTGCCACCAATGAGCGTCTGATTTCCATTTTTCACGTCGACACAATTTTCCCCGTTTCCCTTAAGTGTAGCTCCATCAATAACATTCAAGCTATCTGCGGTTTCAGTGAATTGAATCCCATCTTCGACGTTGGCTTCAGCGACGATACCTAGAAGTCGGTTTCTGCCACCATAGATTTCAAAACCATGACCCTTTCGCTCTGATTTACCGTTCTTTTGCAAAAACAACCCATTTTCAGAGGAAGTGACGTTCTTCAATACATTCTCGGAACCATGGATAATAACTCCACTCAGGCTATTTCCAGTTATAGAAAGGCTATTTACGTCGCAACGTTCGCAATCAAGAAACAGGCCATTTCGGCTTCGCGTTGCTACCAGACCTCGCACTATCACAAATTTACTTGCCAGAATGTATATAGAATAATGAAGCTGATTTGCCTCGATCGAAAGTTCGACATTTGCAGGATTGCTCTTCGAATTCAGATAGAGCGTATCGTCTTGATAGAACCAGTCCCACTCATTGTGCAATTCGTCGAGACTCCATTTTTGATGCTCGCCCTTTAGAGGCTTCTGCCCAACGAAAATCTTAAGGGGGCCTTTCCCGAAATCTTTTTCCACATTTACTGACCAAATTTGATCTTGCCGTTGCTGCCATTTTTTGTCGTTGAGAACTACTGAGCCGCTTATTATCGGCATACCTCCTTCACCATAGGTCTGAATAGTAATTGGGTGCTCCGCAGTCCCAATAGCCCCGTTAACTGTTAAGGTTTCGTTCCAAGTGCGCCCTCGTCGCAACAGGATCTGTAGCCCAGGGTCTTTGTTAGCCGCTTTTAGATTAGCGAATGTCCTCCAGGCTGTTGCAGGGCTTGTGCCTGTGTCTTTATCGTCCCCGCGTTCCGAGTCTATATATAACCTGTGTCTCGTAAACTGCGTAGTCGCCAATTCAGCCCTGGGCGCCGTTGCTAGACATCCAGACACAACTACGAATACTGGAATGAAAATCCGACTGACCATGGCGCCTTTCTGTAAGGTTTTCTCAGTACTAAAGCCGTTAAATAACTTGGTCGTTCATTTCGTAAATTGTTTGCGGGAAGTGCCATTCTACCTCATCGCACTGAGCAACTTGAAGCATCTCGTGTATTCAAGATCCCTCGCTGCGCGTCGGGATGACGATATTTAATATGTGCCATTATACCTTAAAACACCGCTGCTTAGAACAGATCCCCGACGACTCACTTCGTTTGTCTGGGGATGACTTCGCCAGGTGACGCGCCTGCGGCACTGGCGAGACTTCGAACAGATCCCATACGCTCGTTAAGCTGCGCTTAACTCACTTGGGATGACGCGGCAAAAGTGCCATTATCTCCTGATTCTTGACTAAAAAAATAGCCCAATATGCGGAAATTGAAATAATGATGTTACCCGCCAAAAATGGACACGAGCCGATATTAAGCAGCTGTTAGCATAAGCTCCTCCTCAAATGCAACTGGTGATTTGTAACCGATTGATGAGTGGATTGTTTTGCGGTTATAAAACTCCTCGATCCATTCAAAAATCGCTCTTCTGGCTTCGACTTTTGTCGCAAACTTTGTTTGGTAAACCAACTCAGTTTTGAATGTGTGGAAAAAACTTTCCATCGGCGCATTATCGTAGCAATTGCCCCTGCCACTCATACTTTGAATGAACTTCAGATCGGCCAATTTCTTGCGGAAAGCTTCGCATGCGTATTGGACACCACGGTCTGAGTGAAAAATCAAGCCAGGAGCGGTGATTTGTCTGTTTAAAGCCATTTCTAACGCCGATAATAGCCACAGATGACTAAGGTTGTCGGCGAGGCTCCAGCCAACGATTTTTCGCGTACAGAGGTCCATGATTGAAAACACATAGATCCAGCCTTCACCAGTTTCCACATACTTGATATCCGAGAGCCAAACACTAGACGCCTTTGCAACACAAAAATTCTGCTGCAACAAATTCTGAGCCACAGGATTCATGTGATTTGAATCCGTAGTTTTGACACGAAATCGTTTCTTGGTTTTCGATCGAAGACCCAAGTCACTCATGAGATTAGCCACCGTTTCTTTACCAACTTGTACGCCTAATCCTTTGAGCACCAGGAATACTCTTGGCGAGCCATATGTTTTTTTAGAACCCATAAAAATATCCTCAATTTTCCTTTTAAGATCGTTCAATTTCTGCTGTTTTGCAGAGTTGTCACGCTTTTCCCATGCATAATGGCCTGATCTTGAGACCATCAAGACGTCACACATGATATCAATGTCAAATTCCAATTTATGCTCGAAAATAAAGGCGTACTTTACCCCAGATTTTGCGCAAAGTACGCCGCTGCCTTTTTTAAGATGTCACGCTCCTGGGTCACGCGACGCAACTGCGCCTGAAGTTCAGAAATTTTAAGTCGATCGGGAGACGGCTGCGGTTCCCGATTGGATCTCGTCGACTTGACACAATCCATACTCCATTTGCCGCTGCGAAACTTAGACACCCAACCAAATAATGTTCCTTCTGGGATGCCGAGACCTTCAGCGACATCGGCGACTGTGCGACCTTGCGAAATAACTTGGTCAGCGGCTTCTTTCCGGAATTCAGGTGTGAATTCTCGCATTACTCGTTTTTTTGAATCTTTTGTCATTGTGGTAAATCCTAAATTTAGTGGTGAGAGACCTGAGACTGGGAAACCTTTGAAAAGGTTTCCCAGACCCTTCCAAACTGATAAACTAGACTTATGGTTCTAGTTTACCCTATTGGTCTCGTGTCCACTAAATGACGGAAGATCAGGGCGCGGAATGCTTCGCGAAAGTTTTCCACTTTGAGGTGGTTGAACAGATTGCAGAAGGTTGCCCCTCTACTGGAATTCGCGTGTAACCTTATTCGTGCAAAACTGTTGAGAGCAAGCTCTCTTGTCTCATGATACGGGATACTGCGATCCGTTTGAGAACAGCCGTCACGATTCAAATCCTGCTCTTCCCTTTGCTCCACGAACATTACTCCGCTTCCTCGCTACTATGAAAGAGTCTGACTTCCCCCAAGAGAATGCGTGCGTTCTTGAATGTGACTTCTTGATTTGGCACTTTCGTATTCCTTACGACTCCAGGGGGATCTCCTAGGTTCCTTAGCAAACCCTAACTACATGCTGCGCACTCGGACCCCGGTGGATCTAAAACTCAGTGTAAAAAACTTTCGTTCGAGTGTTGCCTTCGCACATCGTATACAGTCTCGGCATCCACAATCTTTGATACTGACGGAGCTCAATAGCTTCACTTGCGTTACGGCCTACAGTTTCCCTGTTTACGCTTCATGGTCTTCGTTGCCTAAACCATGCAAAACTCGGTACGAGGCTCTATGTGAGAGATTACCTTGGCCGGACTTTCACCGGCTGGCTTGCTAAAGCTTCCTAGCGCACATACCTATAAGATATATCGATAGCTATATTAAATCAATCAATTTTACTTCATTTAAGAGAATTGCTAGTTATCTCTCGTGGCTAAGACAAATAGCAATTAAAGGAGAAATATTATGAAGAAGTTAGTAGGATTTTTAATTATCGCCCTCACTCTTTCTGTCCAGTCTATGGCATTTGGGCAAGATGATGCACCTCCATTTTCAACTATGGTATGTGAGAGCGGAAATGTAAGTGTTCAAGTCAAGATTCAACATTACCGTCAGACCTATGGAGCGGGGCCAGCATCTATCAATGGGAACGGAACGGCTTGGAGTGGAGGTTGGTATTGGAAAGCTGCACCAGAAGGGACTCGATTAACTGGCTTTCATTTTTTAGATGTCAAAGCTAACGACCTGAACGGCAGCGGCCCTTTTTACCTAAAAACACTTTATAACGGTATTGATTTAAGTGAAGGTGGATGGTTAGACATGTCAGGATTCTCAGGCCCAGTTAATTGTAAAATTAATAAAGTCGAAGCAGAGCAAAAGCTTTGTAAGGTTCCGCCGCAGAATAATTGCAGTGTTTCGCCTAAGCGATGGTGTTGTGTTTGCGATAATGGCCAGCTCTCATGTTATTAGACCACTCTTTAATAATGAACATTAGTCAGCCTTTGAAAATATTTTTAAGGGCTGACTGCGTATTCCGGCGAAGCCGGTCAGTCATTGTTAACCACCACCCAAAAGTGAAGTTTTCTTAACTATTGCCATAATTTGATCATTAATTAAGCGGTTCATCCTTGCCATTGGCACCACTTATTGAATACAAGGCTGTCTAGAAAAGATTTGGGCCCAGAGATTATCGGTCTCCAGGCCCACTTGGTTGTTTGCAGCAGCCAAAAAGGGCAAACAAACAACGACTCTCAACGAATCGTTGTCTTATCAGAACTTTGGCTGCTGTCCAGTTATTTTTTTGGATTGGTCGTCAATGGCTCTAGAATTTCTAGGAATTAAAGTAACTTGTCATAATTGCCACGCCTGCTTTTCGTTGTGTCGCAAATGCTGGAGGGGGCATTGGTATTGTTCCACCGAGTGCTCTGCGAAGGCTAAAGCCCTCAGACGTCAGCGGGCTAACAAGCGCTATCGAGAGTCCGATCAAGGTCGACTAGCCCAACAGATGGCCCAGCGTCGCCATCGGAAGCGCAAGCGTGATGCAAAAACCGTTAGAGATCACTCTTCAAAGAATTCAGGGACTTGCCTAAAACAGCCTCCTACTAACCAGTTACCAATGGAGGTAAAGAGTGAATCATCGTGTTTTAAGTGCCGGTTATGCGGCAGAGAGGTCCTGGCTTTTATCGATGGGCGTAGGTTTTTACGCCCCATCTGGACAAGGGGAAGGGGGAAATCATGATTACCCCTGAAACCAAGGCTGAGATTAAGCGTCTCTATCATGCGGAGCATTTCACGTGTCAAGCAATTGCTGAGCACCTGGGTATCCATCATTTGACAGTTCGCAATGTGGTGCGTCGGGACTCCATGGTGGTGTCTGCGGCAGCCCCGGTGGCAAAGCTGTTGGATCCATTTGTGCCATTTATGAAAGAGAGGCTGGAGCAGTATCCTAGGATTCGCAGTCCGAGACTGATGCAAATGCTTGTTGATCGGGGATTTAAAGGATCGATCAATACCGTTAGAAGGGGCTTAAGAGAGCTAAGATCGACGAGCAAACGACGCGCATTTCTTCCGATCATCAGCTTTGTTGGCGACGAGGCACAGGTCGATTGGGCCCACTTTGGAACAATTAAAATCGGCAATGCTGAGAGGAAGCTATCGTGCTTTGCGATGGTTTTATCTCATTCCCGGGCAATGTTTGCTATGTTTTGTCTAGACCAAACCTTAGAGAGTTTTCTGAGAGCTCACATTGCAGCGTTTCGCTACTTTGGCGGTGTGGCCAGGCGTCTTCGCTATGATAACTTAAAGGCCGCAGTCATCGAGCGGCATGGCAGTGCCGTTCGATTTAATAAGACCCTGCTTGAATTTGCAGGCCACTATCGCTACGAACCTTCTGCTTGTAATCCATACTCTGGTCATGAAAAAGGCAAAGTAGAGCGAAGTATTCGCTACATCCGTGATAATTTTTTCATGGGC
>JBIKKO010000089.1:0-13333 GCA_044360315.1 Oligoflexales bacterium | reverse complement strand
GTGAGTGGCAAGGTTAATCCTGGAAAGCTTTCGGCGATATTGGAGTTGTCCCAAATGACGGTGCTTTGCGAAAATTCACTTTTAAGAACTTGTAAGCTTGGGATGGTTGTGATGGGTCTTTCCTGCAAAACATAAAGAGTCTCACCTTTCACGCAAAATTCTATATCTACCGCGTATTGAGCGCTGGCCTCAATACTTCGCGTGATTTCCGCGATATCAGCGCATTCGTACTCCGAGAGAACCGGTTTTGGAGGGCCCTCGACAGTAACAACCATATTTTGGCCGTTGTCGGTGGCTACCATTCGGGACCTGGTCGCAGCCATTTCGCTGGTCCACTCCTTGAGCGTGCCACTCGTGCGAAATCGATCGGCGTCGATATAGCCTCCCACCAGACCCTCGCCCATGCCGTAAACCGCCTCAATAATAAGATCGTTATAGTCACCTTTCTTGCTAGGCCAGCGACTAAACACTACTCCAGAGCGTGATGCCTCTATATATTCCTGGATGATGAGCCCGACTCCACTGCTAACCAAGTCACGGCCCTTTGTTTTTAGATAAGTCTCCACTCTCGGTGAATAGAACCCGGCCCAGCAGTCCTTAATAGCCTGGAAAATATTTTCGGCCGTTATGGGCATAATTGACAAAAACATCCCGGCAAAGCTCAGCTCGGGGCTGTCTTCGTATGCGCTGTTTGAGCGAACCGCGACCGCGCAGTCGAAGAGGTCGCTCTCTTTGAGAATCGACGTCAAACATTTTCGGATCTCGCCGCTAATAGTGCCGGCGATGATTTGAGCATGAACGACCTCAGCCGGTGAACTCAGATTGATGCCATTGTCAGAGCAGAATTTGAGGAATATGTCTCCTGGAATGTTTGTCCACCTTGGGACCCGGATGCCCGCGAATCGCGAGTTTGAAACGGCGTAATTGGCTAAAAATTTGTCTAGTCTCGCCAACCCAAGGGCTTTGCCGCCTTGGATTGTCCTGGCAGAAGATGCGAGATTGACCGCGGTAGCGCTTTTGATGGACCGATGTTCGATACTTTGTTGACTCATGGCGCACGATACTCCCGGTTGACGATATGCATGTATCCTGATTCCGTCGACTGGTGAACGGACTGCTTGAGATTGGGTGGCATGCACTCATTTGGGTTCGTCGACTTAAATTTGATCTCGTATCCCGCGGAGAGCATAGCGTCTTTAAATTTGTCATTTTGGAAGTGTACAAATTGGCTCGCGTAGGATGAAAAGAATTCACCCTTTCTGGCGTAAGCGTTCTCCGGTCGCGTTAAACCAGTCGGAAAGGAACCATTTAGAAGTTTTATCCCATTTATATTGGCTCGCTCTAAAGTCTTTATTAGATCACTTACTCTGACATCGTGATCGTTCGCGACAATAAATTCCTGCTGCCTGAATAAATCCGGTTTCAAATATTTCGCTTCAACCACGTCAGTCACCATGGTCGCGAATTCATCGACATCAATTAAATTCAGATTGGCGTTCTCGTGCCCATGTATATGGACTTTATGGATTGAGTTTTTCATCGCGATCTTGTGTACCGAGACAATGAGGTTAAACCAGCCTACCAGCCCGAGGTCGCTTCCGCTTTCGGCACCTCCCGCATGTCCGCTAGACGCGTTATGATAGAGGATTGTTGGTCTCAGGATCGTCCAGTTAATGTCAGTTTGCTTGACGCGGGATTCAGCAGCCGCTTTCGAGGCCTCATAGGCATTATTGAAAGTCTTAAATCTGGTTTCCTCTGATATGACGGACGGGGTTTGAGGGTCTTGGGATCCTTGCCCACAGCTGTAAGCTGTACCAATGTGAAAAAATGATTCCGTTTGGCACTCTGCTGCCAAACGTAGGGCCATTTTTGTTCCCTCCAGATTGGTCCGAGTCACCTCACGCTCATCTCTGTTGGTCTTCACCATGGCCGCGCAATGTAAAAACGCGTCAACACCTGGAGCGACATGAGGCAACGTAAGCTGGTCATCGAGCAGATCGGCAGCGACGACGGATATGCACCCTAACTCAGCAGTGGTCGCGCCCAGAGTGCGCAATGACATTTCCAGTCGCTGCCGGGATGTGACGAGTCCTTTGTCGCGTACTATGGCGATCCCTGCCCACCCCTGGCGAATAAATTTCAACGCTATGCGGGAACCCAAATACCCAGTTGCCCCGGTTATGACGAATGTTTTTGAGTGCATAGGCTCTCCAAAATAGGTAGCTCAATCAAAAAACAGATCCAACCACGCAGACACTCAGTGGAACTGTCAGGTTATCGAGACCGTTTTTTGAGAGAGCCTCGACAATCGTGGAAACAAGAACAATTGATGGGAGAAACAACACTGAGTTATACCCGTCATGTGCCGTCCCGAAGTTCAACCAAACGGTCGTAATAACCAGTGATGTCACTGCGAACGCGAGACTGCCTATACGGGATTTGTTCAGAAAGCGTGAACTAGCGTATCTCATGCCGATGTAAGCCGCCACGACATCGGCGATAGCCATCACCAGGAAAGCCAACGTGAACAGCTCGTCGTAATTTCTCAATAAGGGGGCGCAGGTGATGATGGCCACGATATACCAAAGCGCGCCTTCTCTCTTATCAAAGATGAAGTCCAAGTAGCGACCCAATGGTTTCAGTCTTTTCCCCAGCAGTAAAACAGATCCGCAAACAGTGGCGATTAGCAGGGCGTCTACGGGAGTCGCGTTGAAAAGCGGTAGTATCGCCAATAACAAGCCAGAACCAAGGTGGAGGAACTTTCGGGAATATTCTCCCTGATCAAACGCGCTGGATCCACGGGGGAACAGCGGGCGCATCGCGACCGAAAGCGTCATCAGAACAACAAATGCCAGCGGCCATGTGATAGCTATGATCATGTCATTTTCCATCCGTGTCTCCTATATTGGGAACTTGAGATGCGCGGAAGTTTCCAGGCCAACAGGTTCTTTAGCAGCCAGACGTCGCCTACAAGAAGCACAATGTAGCCGCCGAAGAATAACAGCCCAAGGTCCCGGGGTTGCAAAAACGAGGACGTGAGATACGAAAGTGAGCAGATCGCGAGAGTTAGGCACACTGAGATCGCCGCGGATTGGTTTGAGTCGACTGAGTGCGCGATATTGCCGTTTCTGGTCGCGAAAATGAATTGAATTGCGCTGTCGCCAGCCAGACCAACCAAAACTGCCGCGAAAACACATGTCACGAAATTGATGCCACCCATAAGTAGGGGTACTGAACCAATCAGGACGACCGGTCCCCACATTGAAGAAATGATCAGTCGGAATTGGTTCCCCGAATTAAGCGCTGTGGCGAGTATAAATATTATAATTGCGACAATAACGAGGCTTACGATAAAGCTATCAATCAAGGTCTTAATAACCTCTACTGAGAATTGTGACATGGCTACAACATCGCCTGATGTGAAACATCGGCCCTGGCATATGCTCTCAACAGCCTCCTTGAAAGAAATAACTGCGTCCAGGCTCAGATCCGGCAAATAAAATATAGCCCTCCGGTAATTCTCCGTTGTTCCTATGTAGCGACGAAACGAGCTGGAAGACTCAAGCTCAAATTTCACGGTCGGGTAGAGTGCGTCGGGTATTGGCTCGTGCCTGATCGCGGACTCGGCCCGGAAGGCGCTATCCACCTGGCCAGTGGAGGTTTTTGCCGCGATTTCATTGACTAGGTGTGTAACCTCGTCCCCGTCAATGTTTGAGTTGAAAATGACATCGATGTTTCCCTTCCAGCCCAAGTTTGTCCCAAGTGTTTTCAAGGAAGCGGAGAATGGATGGTTTGATGGCCACATGGACTCCACGCTGTCGTTTGACCTTAGGTGTGTGAACCCATAGACTCCGGCTGCGATACCAAACAGAAGAACCAGTGCCACCGCACGAATCGGGGGGATCTTGCCTAATCGCTCTATCGCCCGATTGACCAGTCTGTCCTCCCTGTTGACCCAGGTCCTGAGATAGGGAAAAACGTTCATGGCCGCCGGGATTACATAGAAGGTGACGCCCCACTCCACCATGGCGCCGATTGCAGCCCATAGTCCGAGGCGGCGTATGGGTAAAATGTCGGAAAGACAAAGTGAGATGAATCCGACAAATGTGGTGAGGGATGTGTAAAAGGATGGTAGTAGCAATTTACGGAAGGGCCTGCGCCAATGGGAGCTCTCGCGCCGTTGAATGGCGGCGACGTATAGCATGTCCTCGGTCGCGCTGAGAGCGATCACCACAAACAGGCAATTGGTAAGGATGTCGAGTGGCGTTCCGCACAAGCTCATCATTGACACCAGCAATGTCGTGGTAATGATCAGAGAAAAGACTGTGAGAATGCCTGACTTCCAGGTCCCAAACAGTAAGCGCATGGCGATAATCAGTATCAAGGAAACCACGGTATTTATGACGGAGTCGGCGGTTAGGCTCTCGATAAAATACCATTTAAAGGCGGATGGTCCCTGAATCTCCAAAATCAGGTCTTTGTGGTCTCTCAATAAATCCGAGGCTAGATTTTGAATCTCCTTAACGGCCTCCGCATTGAACTGGCCGTATACCCCCGGCTCCTCTAATTTTGAGACCTGAAACTCCGCGATGGTGTGGCTCGCGTTGGGGCTTATCATCAGTCCGCCCATCTTGCCTGCCGCCGCTTGGGCGCTTTGGTCGCTGAGGGCCGCCGGCATATCACAGACGCGCTCCAGATCCCCGATGTAGTGCATCGTAAGGTCTGACTGATTAAACCGCAGCTTTGGGACGTGAAACAACGAGTAGACGGAGCGAATGTCAGTTCTTTGATAAGAGATTTGATGAATGATCTTTTTGATCACGCATAGCTGGCCATTTGACAGCGGCGCTTTTTGCGCGTTGTGAAATGAGAGCGTTAGCGCATCACCGGTTGAAAAGGACTTCTCAACAGATTTAAATCTCCCCATTCCCTCGGCGGATGGATCCAGCATTTCGGGAATCGACACCAGGATGTGAAGATTAGCGAGAGCTAAACTCAAAAGAGACGTCACTAAAAAGCACGCGATCAAAAATTTCTTTGAATGGCGCAGAGCCAGTCGAAACGCGCGATGAAAGGTGACGCCTGGCATGGTTATAAAGGCTATTCTAAGCCATGACCGCACTCTCCGGGAGCTTTGGTGATGGTTGAGGTCACTCATGGCTTTCTTCAAATGCATAAGATAGACTTCCCGGTGAATGAATCAGAAAACCATTGAGACAGCAGCGAGAGGCGCGTTAGCGAACCATCCACCCCAGGTTTGGGAGAGGTCACGCATAATTTCTGGAATTTCTTTGCCTGAGGCGACTTGTGGGGTTCCGTTGATTGGGGGGAAGTAATTAGCGTAAATCCGCGCGTTCCACTGTGTTGAAATGCCAAACTCATAGTTGCGGACGTTGTCTACGCCATCAACCGTGATCATTCTTGCCCTGGAGTCGAAAGCCGTGGGAACAAACGCTTTCAAGTCCTGTGGTGGTTGCGCATAGAACTTCGGAAAATCAACCTGCACAAGTTTTCCAGTCACTATGTTGTGGACAGGTTGACCAGCGATCAGAAGTTTAAGATTTTTAATGTTCGCGTCCGTAATACGGGTCCACGGCAAGAGTTTCGCAGGGTCCAAAAGCTGGTAGTCCGGAAGGCTCGGTGAGGTTCCGCCCCGGCGCTTAATGTCCTTCCAGGCCAGGTCCAGATAATTGACGGAGAGATCCAGGTAGTTTTTCGCCTCGGACATGATCGAGATGTTTCTCTTAGTGAATAGCTGTGGATATTTTGCGGCGCACCCGCCGTTCGGGTATGAGTCCCCGCAAAGCTTCTTGGCGCGATCAATTGCGGAAATCCCGTTAACATCCCACCGCACCGTGTCAACGCCGACTAAAAAAGCCAGGTCGCCAAGGTATTGAGGCAGCTGATTATAGTTATACTGAGCGAAGAATAAAAGGTTGTGACGCATGGCCGCGAGACCGGAGAGAATCATCAGTCTCTCTCCCTCATAAAGGGTAACATACCGATCCTTGGAATCATAGCTCCCACCAAATGATCCACGGCCGTAAATTAGGGCGTTATCCCATACGACCGGCTCGCTATCGGCAATAGTTATCTCCTCAAGAATCTTGCTGGCCTGCCCGATGCTCGGCGCCACTTCTTGCACCAAGAAAGTCTGAAATTGCTCAATCGTTTGAAATTGGGCGCCAATTCCCTTGTATGGCCACGCGAAATAGCGGTTCACCGCCTTCCAGCTGTAAGTTCCTCCAGCGTCAGCTGCGCCCTGCGGCGCGAAAATCCGCGATGATGTCGCGATCGTCATCAGTGACGTTATTATTGTTGAATGGAGAGCCTTTTGACTCTCCACAATGGGCTTTAGGCGCCAAAAGATGCCGCGCATTCTTTGGATGGGCAATAATTGGGCTGCGACCAACCGAACGTCTTTGTCTTTATACTCGCCACTCATAAGCTTTTCAGCGACAATTCTGATTAGCTCCGCGACATCGTTTTGGTCCTGTACATTTACGAATCTATCTCTAAAATTGCGCATGTCTTGAGACATGTTTTCCTCAAGATTGCCTGCCGTACCAGTTCGGCCATTTTTTCCACTGACGTTGGAGGCTCCAGGCAAACTCGGTTTACAAGTAGATGTCGCCAATACTGATAAAATGGTACCAATGATCACCCCGTTAGATAGCACTCTCATGAATCGATCCTCCTCTATGTTTGAAATGTCTTTGGGTAGTTTGTGGATGAAATCGTAATTGCACATATGAATAAGCGCCGGTCTTTTCTGTCCCAGCTTGGGCATGCGGAATCTTGGCTTCAGCCCAGCTGAGCGACGGGTTGCAATCTGGCTGATGCCTATAGCACCGAATAAACACCCGTCCGCCAGGAGCGACAAGGCTCTCTAAATCACCAATAACAGCATTCATCTGACCAGCGCTAAGGTACGAGGGAATATCTGACAGGCATACGAAATCATAGTGATTCGCCCTAAAGGCGGATCGCAAGCCCAGGACCGAACTGATTTTGAATTGACAGTCGACCCCTGATCTCAGGATTGATTGAGCCTTTAAATAGACCGCAGGTTGAGCGTCGTCTGGCAAGGCGCCAGGAACGGTCAATTGACCAAAGAAAATCATTTGTAAGAAGAAATTGCGATCAATCGGGGCGGCCTCAAAGGCTTTGTCGAGCAATTGCCTGTAGAATGCCGCGTCATTGGGCGCAAGGTTCAGGCTGGGAAACTCCGCACCATACAGAATCGAACGAAAAAAGTTAGAATTCCCTAGGACTCGCACGGCTGATGCAATTCTCACCCGGTCTCGCAAGCCACTCATTTCCTCTGCCTGCGTGAGGCTATGGCCCGCGGTAATCCGGGTCATGACCCGTCCCCCCAATAGGGTTCTTAGGACCCGACTTAAGGTCCGAATCGTCCGTTCCCATCGGCCAAGGTAAATAAGTCCGCGCTTTTCATTTACAGATCTCGCGATGAGTTTTTCTGCAAATGTCTTTAGATCGGGCGCCAGTCCTATGGCGTCAAGGATTTCTGTGCAATCCACTTGTGCGTCACCGCACGTGTAGCCCCAAAATGCGAGATAATCGTCGTAATCAAGATGTTTCGCTGTAGCCAGTCGGAGCCGGGTTAAGTCAATTTGATCCTTTGAGATGTCAAAGCTGTGCAAACTTCGTGGCTCCGCGGCGAGAAGCGACAAAACGCGCGCGCCACTGCCGGCGACGGTTAAAACATTTTTTCCCGGGCCGTCACATAGGGTACGGTCAAATTGACCATCCTCATTCGCTAGCGTGTAATTGAGTTTGAGAAAGTCCATGGTCATCCAGCAGAGAAATAATTGATTAAGGCCTTCAACGGCAAGGCCCACAGAATCGTCAAATTCGCAGTGACTGCGGCAGCCTCTAAATAAGAAACATCCTGATCTCGTGCTAGATTAGAACCGATAATATAGAGACAAAGAGCCGCGACAGCCCAGCCAACCACGGTAAGTCCCAATTGAAACCCGGATAAACCATAAATCGACAGGCAAGCCAAGACCAACGCGAGTGCCGTACGGTGGCCCAATACGACGCTGTAGTTTGACGAGCGATCGGTCTTGGCTTCGAGGCCCATTTTTCTTGAGAATTCATAGAGGAGTGAGCAGGACCACGCGCTCAACAGGAACCAAAGAGACTCTCTCGTCATCAGTATGCCAGACAGGGCAAATGCGTAGCCATAGAGCGGAAATACAACGATCTGGTGAATCATCGTGTTCAACACGAGCTTTTCCGCGAGTATCGCGCGCGCGTAAAAATCTCTCGATATCAGGTGGCACAGCACGATAACGCTCAAGCCGCATCCCAGAGCTTTGCCGTTGGCTCCTGATGCTGCGATAACCAGAACAATCAGAGCAGCCATAATCGCATTCATTATTTTTCTGGATTCTTCTATCGAGATTAATCCACGAGGTAGTGGTCGGGTTGGGTGAACGCGAAGATCCTTGGCGAGATCTTTCACCTCGTCAGCGAGGCGCATAAAAATCATCGATAACACAACGAATGCTGATGTTAGAACTAAATCTGCAAAACTCAGACTGTCGCCAAATGACTGAGCGGCAAAGGATGGGCCAATGGCGATGAATGCCAGTACATGTAGTGGCGACCGTTCGGATAAATAGCCAGTAAAACGTACTAGTAACGAGCGATCCAGCCACAAAGTCGAACGCCGATCAATTCGGGATTTGTGCCGGCGATCTCTCGCGATCTCGCGTGTCAAAACCGGGAGCGCCATCTTACCAGCATCATTATATTGACTGCAAAGATAGGCAGTTCCTTGGATATTATCAGCGATAAAAGCGCTCGTGTGCCCAATTTTCGAATACAATTCCTGTTCAGCAAGGAACCTCCCAGCTGGAAGGCTGGAACGGCCCGCATAGTACATTTCATTGTCTCTCAATGTTACGCGGTCTCCCGTATGGAGCCAGGCGTCATGTGTTTTCACGACGAATTTAGCCGTTTCGAATGACGCCGGAAACTCTATCGTACTTACCGTCATATGCGGCGCCCGAACCCAAAGTTCGTCGTTAATAGTATTCGTCTCAACGCCGGCTACAGGCTGTCCGATATAAAGCATTTGCTGGAAGCCGTTTTCTTCTGATTTTCTGACGGCAAGCCGCGCGTCACAAATGGCGATGGGCTCTACTTCCGTTGACCCATAGACGTGAACAAATTCGGTGTTGGGAAACAAGTCGAAGGCACGGCGCATCAGACTGTTATCAGCGGACGACCCACCTACATAAATTTTCTTTAGAGTAGAGTCCTTCGCGACTTCGAGGAACGCCTCAAGGAAAGCTGGTCCACAGCTTAGTGTCGACGCGTTTAACCCTCGACTGAGCTCGTTTATTTTCGTTAGATGTCTGCGATCAAGCCTGCGTCCTGTTAGGATGGAGCCGCGCCCGGTACTAAGATGGAGCAAAGCTAGGCCATTCATCACAGACAGGTCTGGGCCCGACCGTGTGATGTCTGAGTCACCCTGGCTTAGGAACGCGCACAACCTGTTCGTATAGCCATGTGTTCTGACGATTGCTTTTGACTCCCCGGATGATCCGGACGAAAACACAATTGTCGCTGGATCAGCCTCGTCAACATCGAGAATGACAGGACCACCGGCGACGGACTCGCCTGCGACGTCGCGACGCATGATGATCGAACGGTTTAACAGTGGTAATCTCATGCAAAGCGCGTTCACTCGCGTGATTCCGTCAAAGTAGACGAATTTCGCGTTCAACTTCCTCAAAATTTCCGCGGCGTCAGTCAGCCAAGAATCGATAAAGAGAGCTTTTCCGCCGAGAGCGATGACGGCAGCGACCGTGGCGTACAAGCAGACGTCGGGTAATGCGTAAAAAAAGACAGTATCGCCCTGACGGAAACCTTTTTTGTTCAGAGTTTTTTGCGCCGCAGCGACACGGAGGCAGAATTTCCCATATGAGACGGCGCCTTCACTTTGGGACCATATCGCCATTTTGGAGGGGTCTTCTGAGGTTATATCCCAAATCATTTGGAAGCAGTTGCGCATGGAAAACCTGCCCTTAATTCATTGAGGCACTTGATGTTCGTGAAGCGCTTCAAGGAACCCATCTGATGGCGAGTTTTTGCCAGCCAAATTTTTTCCTGATATCCTAATCGTAGGCTATTCAGCGCAGCTTAGCAAATCGGCATTGGCCGAAAAATGGCGCATCTAGCCGAATGAATTGAGAAATGTCCTTTTTTTAACACTTTAAAAACGGGTGACTTATGTTTTCTTTGGCAGATGTGTATATCCCAAAACGAATGCTCGAGGCACCGGTGTTTGACTTGGGTCAGTTGGGATTATCGAAAGGTATAGATTTCTCAAAGAAATTTATGCCGTATTCGCTGACGCAGATCGCCTATCTGCCAAGTTTTAAAGATCTATCAGAGCGGGACAAACTTCGATACAATCAGTTAAACGGACTAGCTCTTTGTGAGCAGTTCATTTTTCTTGAGAAGATCATCCTTGAGCCGACGATAGTTAATATAATGAATTCCGGCCGTTTTACACTCTCGGAATCCCTACGCGCCTATTTAATCCGATTTATTGATGATGAGGAAAAACACGCTGAGATGTTTTGGCGCGTGCTTGCATTGGCCGATCCTCAGCGCTACGCGAATCGAAAGCTGTGGATCTGTGATTATCCAAAATACTCGACCCTGGGTTTGACGCTTCTCACGAGATATCCGTACATTGTCCACTCGTGGATATGGCTAGCGTTGATTTTTGAAGAACGTACGATTGATATAAGTAAGAAATATCGCTCGGAGGAGGATATTGAACCATTGTTCCAGCAAGCGCATGATCTTCACATGAGTGAAGAGGTGTTTCACGTCGAGATGGACCGCATTTTTGTCGAGCACTGCTATGCTAATGAGTCTTACGCGTTTAGATGGTTGTCGACACAGATCTTCAAGCTGATCATATCGAAATACACAGCGCCTCGCCGCACCGCGACTATGATCATCAACGAAATTTCCAAAGACAGTGTTGAAATGCGCAAGTTGCGGCCTAGACTTTTGGAGGAGCTCAGACAATTGAAAGACGATATGATCTTTCAGGAGGCGATGTTTCCCCGGCGTTCTTTCCCGCAGACATTCGGGCAAATGGACCGTTTTCCAGAAATGTCATCTGTCAGCAAAGTAATGCCATCCTACAGGCATCGAAACAAAAATCAGCTAGAGTCAATTTAAATGGAAGTCATAACTCATCATCAGGCTCACTTGGACAGCTTGCTGGACCAGCTATCGGAAGGTGATAGTCCATTTAGCAAAGATTATCTTCGGGCTGTCTTTCACGACGATTTAAACGAGTCCGCAGCGAACCCCGGGACGACAATTGTGGTACCGATGGCGGGCGTTGTCGCCACGGCGTCTTGCTGGGCCTCTGCGACACGTCCGGATATTGGTTATATTGGATTATTACGATCCGGGACGGTCGATTTTTCTGGGTCAAAGCCGGCTCTCAGAGAGGCGATCTTTCGGGCAGCGCGACTTATGCAAAATCGAGGATGCAAAACCGTATATGCACCCGTGGATAGGTCGTTGTGGTTTCAATACCGATCTAAAGACCGCATTAAGGAATCTTTGATCCCTCGGCGTTCCTGGGAGCCGCCCTATGATCTAGACCTTGGCTGTTTGCTATCAGATATCGGGTTTAGGCGCAGCCACTCGTTTCACTCCACGGAATTTGAGACATCCGAAACTTCACGCGTTTTGGATGTGCTTAGATGCTCCTTTGATGAGAGCACGCGAAGCGGTCTCCGGATTGTGCCGGCAAGTCAATTTGACATCCCCGCGAGAGAGACTCTGACGACGTTTTTCCAGATGACCGTGGAGGCGTATCGGGATGTTCCATTGTTTGAGCCGATTTCGTTTGAGGCTTTCAATCGACTCTATTCTGCGACGGGTCGACTGAGCAACTTGGATTTTTCGAGGATTATGATCGGCCACGACGGAACGATGCTTGGGTACATATTGGCATTTGTAGATCAAGACAGTGTTGTCGTGAAGACGTTGACCGTTAGCGGTGACGCTAAACGGTTTTTCCGTAAGTTTCGCACAAACGCGTCGTCGGCGCTTTTGTACGCCGTACTCGACGCCGCGATCCAGTCTGGGATTCAAAAGGGCGTCTCAGCATTAGTCAGGGATACCGCATCAAGCCGGCTATTGGAGAAATTTCAGTCAGATATTGTCACACGGATTGATACTTACTCATTGTGGTCTCTAAGTTTTTGAGTTTTTTTCCCATGGAGAAGATAACCGCGCTGCCGGGGTATGCACTTGCATACCAGTGTCACGATTACTGTTTGTTTTATTGATTTCCCGGCTAGTGTTTCATTAAATGCCGAGAAACTAATGGATTGACTACGATCCAGGTGCTCGACGATTTTGCCAAGGTCAAGCTGTGACACCTGTGATGAATTTGGGATTTTCCGAAATTCTCACAAAGACGGGTTAAAAACGTTTCTTGAACTTCCGAATAGGAATCCGTCACGCGACACATTTGAGGGAGTGTTCGCACGTCTCGATCCAAAGCAATTCAAAGAGTGCTTTGCAAACTGCACGAAAGACTTAGACGGAGTGTTTTCTGGCGTGATTGCCATAGACGGTCAAACTCATCGTGCCGCCGTTCAAAGGAATCAAGTCAAGTGTTCATATGGTTAGCGCCTGGGATTCAAGTCTTAGGCTGATTCTAGCACAAACAAAACTGACGAGAAAACAAACAAGATCACACCCATTCCTGAAGTGCTTCGAAATTCGAGATTCTTGACCGTATTGTCACGATGGACTCTATGGGATGCCAGAGAGCGACAGCACAGCAGATCGTGGAGAATGGTTTGCACTACGTGCTTAATGTCACATTTTGGCAGGATAAAAGCAGAATGACAAAACGGTAATGCGCCCGAAAACTTTCGAATTATGCGCCATTTAGCAATGAATACTTTACGTGCTGCCCCCGAAGCAAAAAAAGTCCGTCCAAGCTATTGACCTCAAACGCAGAAGAGCTGGAATGGATTTAAACTATATTGACCGCATCATCAAGAAGGCGCTAACCCCTGATAGCTCAGGAGTTTATATGCGGTAACCCTGGGATGAAACGTTTGAGCTTGGAATCACACCGAAACCTCTGGTAAAATAAAAAGTGTTCGGGACGAATCTCGCCCAGAGAATGCCACCGTAGCTCAGTTGGTAGAGCGACGCATTCGTAATGCGTAGGTCACCAGTTCGATTCTGGTCGGTGGCTCCACCCTCCCCCAACTAGTCTTCTTCCGCCTACATCGACATAGCC
>JBIKKO010000088.1:0-13399 GCA_044360315.1 Oligoflexales bacterium | reverse complement strand
AAAGCCATGCTCCAAAATCCCACATCGCTTGTATCGCTCAAATTCTGCTGTCACATGGGGCGAAATGGATTGCTCGCTCGTGGCATATTCAACCTCAATCTTGGGCCAAGCTCGCGCCACTGATTGATAAAGTACCGTCGATTCCGGCCGGTGACGCTCGTAAATTGCCATGAAGCCCTACGCCAATGAAAAAATCACTGGCTAGGCCCATACTACACGACACACCACGTCAACCACTGACGCAGGCAAATGGATACAACGGACGAAATGTCTACAGGATAGAAGAGCATCTAAAGCTGCAGTGCGGCGGAGGACTCAGCTACCATTCGTCATTTCTTGGCTTTGCAGGTTCGAGTGGTCCAAATCGGAACTCACCACCACCATCGCAGAATCAAACCCCAAAGATTCCTCCACCAACAGGGGGTGGAACGCCGACTCCTCCCGGTCTCCAGCCTCCAGGTTCACCACCAATTCCGCTTCCCAATGGTGGTACAGGCTATCAGTGCTCACAACAGTATCGCATGTGCCCCTATCCCGCAAAGCATGCTGACATTATGTCCTGAAGTGTCGGTTTTGTTATTATTTGTCCGAGCATAATATTCTGAAAAAATTTCTTTAAATGATTTTATGTTTTAGGTCTTGGCAATGCGATCAAAAGTTCGGAGAAAGCGATTGGTCGATGGGTTGATGCTCATAAATTTCTGTGGAATCACCCAGAAATGCTGCATGAGTAAATCGATTCCCTCCTGCGGCAACCGTCAGCCCCAATTTTAAAATCTTAGAATAAACTCCCATACTATTCGGTGTGACCTCGGTGAAGGGCAGCATCGCCTCTAGAAGCGAATGTCATGCATTTTATCCAATGATTATCTGATGAAAGTCTTGAAGGGGGCAGATTAAGATGCTTTTCCCCTGGGTTCCAATTTCTCAAATTTGACTGCGGAATATAGGTTATGATAGATTCGCAACGATTTAAAAAAAGATATGCCACCAAGATTGGCTCACGCACTTCGAGCTTTAGAATGATCGGAACTTTGTTGGGCTCTGTAGATGAAGTTACTTTTTGAACCTTGGGGTCTTGGAGATGCGTGTATCGCTGCTGCTGTAGCCATCCATGGGCGTGATTGCGCTGTCGCCTGTCGTTCAGCATGGCATCCGCTTATTGAGGCGGCGGTCAAAAAAAATGGTAAAGAAGTAAGACTTATAGAGGCCAGTGTGGCTTATGGAGTTCGGTTCATTGAAAAAAATGAGGCAAATCAAGTATCAGTTTTAAAAGCAAAGTTTCTTGAAGTTCTGAGTATAAGAGGTGATTTTCGTGACTACATTTGGATGGTTAGGCAATATCATGATGCACGGATTCGAATGTGTGGCTGGTTGATTTGGTTGTCGCGCCGAATCTTATGGGTGGATTTTCTAATTAGAAAAATGATTCCTGTTCGCTCAAGGTATGTGCAATGGGCAAATTTTTTGGGGATCGAGTCGGATTCCCTAGGTCTTGCCCGACCGTGGCCTGATCAGGTTCGACAAATCGGTATCCACATCGGCGCACAATGGAGGTCAAAGCAATATCCACATGTTGCAGCTCTATTGAAAATACTTCGGGAAAATAACTGTAGTGTTTTGGTTTTTGCTGGTGAAAAAGATACGTTGCCAGATGGTCTGCAAGATCATGAGGTTGTTAGAGCTATGGGGGCGGACTTAATTTCACGAATGGGTCAAGTGGATTTAATGATCACGAATGACAGCGGGCCCATGCATGCCTGTTACTTATCAGGCATCCCCTTTTTGGCAATATTTGGAACAGCAAATGCACAAGAGTGGGCCCCGCCGGGCGCTAGGTATTTGTCTGCGAATTTTATGCCGTCTGGCTACAAATCCGCAGAACTATATGCCACTGATGACGTCTTGCCTGGATGGCCCTCTGCGGACGATATTTTTTCTCTTATCCAATCGAACTGTGACCTTGTCAAACAGTAACGGTTGTTTCGTTTGAATAAATAATTTTTGAGAATTGCAATCTAAGATGGATGCCTTTGTTGCTCATGCTTTTTGAGAACTTCTGTAGTAGCAATAGACATTTTTCACTTTTGGCAAAAAAAGTTGGTTGACGATTTTTATGCCCATGTCCGACATGTAGACACGTCAAGTTCATTGCCACTGACCGCGCGGAAGTTGGTACACACACCAATTCGCAGTAGGTTGGCCGCTTGGTTGCCCCGCATCGCGGCATAATTTTGCTAGATCATAATCACTCGGGCGCGCTGCGCGGGCCGTATAAAATACAGCAGTCAAAAAAACCACTATTTTTGCAGACACCAAGTCCGTAGTTCAGCTGGTTGCGGGGATGTTCTGGTAGGGGTTTATTGAAGGGCCGTAAGTTGTTGGAGATAGGTTCAGTGCGATGGTCGCTCGGGCAGATTTACCATGACGATTAGTAAACTTCATGCGCATTTGGCCAGCAACAATTGGATTTTATAGAGATCAGTTTTAAGCAAGCAGGTAAAATCTACTGTCCACACCGCTGTTCCCGCTGCGAAAGCCCACGTCTTTTTAACCCGTGTCCTGTCCTAGCAGTGGCGACACAGTTGGCGGCCACAGTATTGCTAATTGGTATATGGACCAACTTCCGCAAGGTCAATGTCACTGAACTTAACGTGTCTACATGTCGGATATGGGCATAAAAATCGTCAACCAACTTTTTTTGCTAAAAGTGAAAAATTTCTATTGCTACTACATGGTGCGGCACGCAAAATTTACAACTACATCACAACTAATCCTTTGGTTTACCTGCTGCTGCCGATGCCGACCCTTTAGCATTGCTGGTTCTTTGCTTTTCAGCTGTCAGAACTTCGGGGATGGCAACTTTTGCCAAGGGTTTTCCTGCTCGCATCATTACATAATCAGCAGTTACCTTCAGAGTCTCTTGAAGCATATAGTCATCAATCAATGGCAGCTCTAGTTCATCGTCAGAGGGCTCTGACTTGTCTTTTTTCTTGTTGGCACTGCGTTTTTCCTGCTTTTCCTTCTCGGCAGCCTTTTCTTTAGCCGTCTTTTCTTTCAATGAAATGCGAGAACGTTCAAGCTCTGCATCTTTGTATGTTTTTATATCTTCAGCCACCAGCTTAAATCCAGGATCAACAGCGATTCTTGCCGTGCTTGTTTCTTTTAACTTCGCGACAAATGGCGCTACTAAACCCATATTCTTGTAGTTTGAGCCTTTGATCTTCTCCCAAGGCAATGCATAATCGTAGAACTTTTCGCCCATTTCTAGCTGATCCATCAAATCCGGAAAGATGATATCGGACTCAACCCCACGCAGCTGAGTACTTGATCCAGAGGGTCGATAGAACTTCGAAATCGTCACTTTTATTGCTCCCAGGCGATCACTGACGTCATGCAGATTCTGAACGGTCCCTTTGCCAAATGTATGGGAGTCGCCGACGATCAAACCACGACCATAGTCTTGAATGGCGCCAGCAAAAATCTCGCTGGCGGAGGCTGACTGGCGATTAATAATCACGGCCAGAGGACCATCCCAGGCCACACTTGTGTCCTTATCCTCTTGAACAAAACTACTGCCATCACTACCACGAATCTGAACGATTGGGCCTGACTTTATAAATAGCCCAGATACATTGATCGCCTCATCTAAGGAGCCGCCACCATTATTTCGAAGGTCAACAACAATAGCCTCGACCCCCTGACGTTTCAAGGCTTCAATCTCTCTTAACATATCGGCTGAAGAACTCTTGAAGTCCTTTTGCTTATTCTGCCGACCTTCAAAGTCCATATAAAAAGAGGGTAACGAAATCACGCCAACCTTGACGTCTCTTGAATCGGCTCCATCTCCCACTTTAACCGTGCGAAGTTTTGATTTGGCAGCACGGTCTGTAAGCTGCACTTTTTGTCGCTTCAATACAACCTGGTGCTGGACATTAGATCCCTTCTCCTCTCGAACTAGGGTCAACTTCACTTGTGTCCCTTGTTTACCACGGATCAACTTAACAACATCACGAAGATCCATATCAATGACATCAACGGGCGAGTCGTTCATCTGTGCAACGGCGATGATTTTATCATCAACCTTTACGTTTCCACTCAAAGCGGCGGCACCACCAGGAACCAAAGACTGAATCGTCGTGAAACCATCCTCGCTGCGCAAGACAGCTCCTATGCCTTCCAAGGAAAGGCGAGTATTGATGCGGAAGTCCTCCAACTCATCAGGCCCCATGTAATCACTGTGTGGATCTAGAGCATTTGCAAAGGAATTAAGAAAAATGCTCATCACTTGATCGCTATTAGTCTCTTTGTAGCGCTTACGGATAAGATCCATACGCTTAGTCATCTTCTCCTTAATTTTGGCACTATCGTTGATCGTCTCTCGTAACTGCATGATTTGGAACTTAATCCTCTTTCTCCAACGATCACCTATCTCTTGGGTCGTCGTCGCCCAAGGAAGTTTTTTACGATCCACCTCCATGAACTCTTCCACTGTAAAGTCGTGTTTCGCATTTACTGCCTCAGAGATCGCTTTCTGTGTGTCTTCAAACCGCTTTCCATAAACACCCACGATGTCATCAATAAACCCACAATCTGCCTTGTTGATCGCATCATCAATCTTGGTCTGATAGTCCCGTTCAAAACGCGCAATATCCGACTGCAAGAAATAGAGCTTTCCGGGATCCCAAGACCGCAAAAATAAATCTAACGTCCGCCGGCTTAACTCGTCGTTAAACTCGGTGTAAGAAAAATGCATTTTAAAATAGGCTTGCGTCAAAAGACGCACTTGCTTGCAGTCAAGTGCAAAGGCCGTAGTCGACAGAGTCGACATCATGAGCGCAAAAAATCCTGTCGCGATTATCACACGTTTGCAACTTCCGATGATCATAATGGGTTCCCCTAAAAGTGGTGGCCCTCTTATTCTATCACATAATGATAGAGCAAAAGACTTCGATCAGAATCATTAACACCACTTAATACCACAAAAACATTGGCAAAGCGCTTAAAAATATGGGTTTTGACAAACGCGCAATATTTATAAAACACCAAACAACACCGAAACTCTCCCTGCAGCATTACAGATCCTAGTCAGGTGTGGAGAACCGCCATGGCAACAAAAGGCAAACGAACCTTCTGGCTCACTGAGTCATCTTACAACAGTCACCGCACGCGCGCCGTGCAGCTTGGTCAACTTGGTTTTGATGTTGTTTTTATAAGCAAAGTACATGAGATCTTGGATGCCATGCGCGAGATGAGGCCAGCCTGCATCATTTTAGACGTGGACACGAAGACAGAGACCTCAATACTCAAGATACTACGGCAAATCGTTCAGATTCCTGAACTAAGCGGCACTAAATTTGTATTGTCACTGTTGTCGGTTGCGCCAGAAGCATGCAAAGCTGCCGTCACGGAAAATGTCCGCGACATCATACCCTTCGCCCTACCCGATGATCGATGGATTGCGCGATTTCGACATGCCACCTCGTCTCAGCCTCACGAGCTTCCTCGCCCTCACTGCGAGATATCCCTCAACCAGTTAGCCATGGCCTACGCCCCTGCTAGGGTCGTGTGGATCAGCGAATCCCATATCCGGATTGAATGTCGCGGCGGACAAAGCATTGGCTCAACCCTTCAGATCTCAGGCGAGCTAAGCAAGAACCTTGGCGCCCCCTACGTAACCTTAACGGTAGAGAGCGTTCATCGAAACGAGCTGGTCTATCGCTTTAGCCAAGCATTAGTGTGCCGGTGGCGGGTGCCTGATGCTTACCAGGATCAGGCTGTCACTGCCGTTCGCCGTCATATTATGGCGAACCCTAATCAATCAAAGCGTTATCGTGCATTCATCGCCATCGGGATCCCTGAACTCCGACGTGCTATATCCAGAGATTTAAATAAAGAAACATTTGAAGTCAAAGTCGCACTACTTCGAAGCACCCTATCGAATGAATTGGCCTACTTTAGCCCCGACGTGATCTTCTTAGACGAAAAAATTACGTCATCACTAGAAGACGTCGAGCTCCAACTGATGGCCGCCAAACTTGATCCAAAAGTACGTATTATTATCTACGGCACACAAGTCGACTTATCCAAACTAACGCGGGTCTTCGCGCGCCAGCTGGTGAGGCAGGAGACATCCTATGATCCCCGGCAGATTAGAGACGCAGAGCTATCCTACAACCTAAAGGGAGATGCGGCCCCAGGTCACGCCGGGGATCGGCGGGTACACATCCTACCGGATCAACCTTGGAGCAGAGTTGAATTACAGATGCCAGCACGGCTGACGTCTCTTAACCCAGCGGTCGGTCACATTGCTCTGCCGTTTTCATTGGCGGCCTTTGCTGCCATTCGATTGGAAGCACCGATCCTGCGCAAGTCACTTGGACGCGCACCCTACATCAGAGTGATGGCTACGAGTGAGTCCGATCATCAAGCTCAAAATAGTCAGTTTGCCCACTATGGGATGTTTTATCTCACGGACGTCAACCCGCGCGAGGAGGTTATTTTATCAGAAACCCTTTTATCAACGGTTTCAGGCTACTACAGCAAACAATTCATGGGCGTAGCTCAACAGACTGCGCAACAAGAGGCCTTGACTGACGCAAACCTTCCGTTAGCAGCTGGTTTTGCTACGACAACAAGCTCTAGCAGGCCTGACTTGGCCCGTCCCGCTGCCACCAGCTCCACAACAGCAGCCTCGACCAGACCGACCATCGTTCAGTCGGCTGAAAAGCCAACCATCGTGGTCAAGCAGGCGCGTCGCAAAGCAGCTTTCAAGATCTCAGACGTCATTGATCCCGTAATCGTAAAAGCTGTCATCGTCTTTGCGATGGCCATGGGAATCGTGTTTGGTCTTTTAAGACTTGCCTCTCAAATCGACCCATCGTTCTACCAAAATCATGGTAAACAATACTCAGACTTCTTCATACGTATGACAGATCCTGATACGAAGGACGGCAGCGACCCTAACACGCCCTGACAAAGACAGCACGTTTTAGACATTATCTCTTGACAGCCCATGACACGACATTCCAGGCCCCTCCGTGACGCGACGTGAAAAATCTAAAAAAAATCGGTCCGCGGAGCATCTTAGCCTTTCACGCAGGTCTCCAAGTTATGGCAGGCTTCAGATCCCTGGGCGTAAAGATTTCGACAATCGTTTTCGTTTTCTAGTCGGAGACTCCGCTAATTTAAACCACTGTATCGCAAGACAATAGACACTGTCTTTAGACTCCGCCGTTTCTCCTGCTGCCATAATTGCCCGCCTAAACTCTTTGATTGCTCGCTTCACAGCTGGCGTGGAATCAGCGCTGGCGGCATAAATCACCGCACTAAAATCTCGCTCATCAAGCGGCTGATCATCAATTGCAACCATGGCGGCCTGTAATACGGAGCTATGAAACTGCCGCACGGGCTTTGGCGGAAGCTTCACATGACCTTGTTCGCTTGAACTATGCTCGCGCAAAACCGAATAAGTCTCGTCTTCATGCTCTACAATAAAATTCAACTTCACCAAAACATCACAAATAGATTCAACAAACTTCACCGGACGCTCAATTGCTGCGGATAACCACTGGACAGACCGCTTAGAGTCCGTCAGCTTCAAAGCCTCTACTATTGCTAAAGCTTCCCAAGAGCCATAAACATCCGTCTGATCCTTCGTCACTTGATAGATGGGCGAGTCCAAACCAAACGCTGCAAGCTTTAGCTTTGCCGCCTTCCTATCCGCATCAGTCTTAGCGCCAGACCATTCTGCCAACGCCACGAGATAGCTCTGCTCATCACTACTTAAACCTAGCAAGTCACCAATACTACGCATCTTCCCAGGAGAAACGTTTTGCTTGCCCGATAAAATACTGCTGACCGAGGAATGAGACATACGTAACGTCTTAGCGAAAGCGCGAACCGAATAACTCGGATTTCTCTGTTTTCTCGCTGCAAACAGCGCCTGCATGGCTTTATCAATCGATTTATATTCATATATCAGCATGAATTAGCTTTACGGCATGAACACATAGCCACTTCCACTCAAAAACCCCTCTGCTGAAAAACCACCCCACGACAAGGCCATATCAAAAAAACCAAACAAGGAATCATCGACCTTCGGCACAGGGGCCCTGTCAAAACGAATCGATGCCCAATGCCACGATTGTCTTTGCTGATCATAGGTTAATGTCAAGACAGTTTTGGCAAAACTTTCACGCGTCAACGCTGTTGAATTTCGCCCGCCCACGAGCAGCATCCGATGTCGGGCGCCGTCCCAGACAGCATGATGCTGAAACCGACCTGGCTCACCAACCGGCATGACGCGCGGCAGGTCTTGCCATTTGAGGTTAGTCGACTCAAAATCCAAAATAGCACCGTCAGAAAAGACCTGTGTTCCACGGCGCCCGCCCCAGACGATCAAGTATCGACCTGTCCAAACAACGCTCATACCCTCGCGAGCCTCAAAATGCTCAGGCGCGGTTAGCTTGCGCCACTGACCTTGTGTCGGATCGTCTGATAGAGGCGTAAACACGAAGCCATCCATCAAAGGTCGTCGACAAGTACCGAGCCGTAACTCGGCACACCCACCAAAGACGATCAAACTATTTCCAGTCCAGAAGACGCTAGGATCAAATCGTCCTTCTGTTTGAACACCTAATTGTAATGGCCACCACTCGTATTTTTGCTCCTTGTTCTCTTCGTTGGCTTTACTCCTCAATATATATGCATCTCCAAGCCCCAAGCCGTCACGCAGCCCGCCATAAACAATCAGATTTTCGTCTGCCCACACCGCAGCATGACGCCCTCGTCCAACAGGCATGCTGGGTAACTGCACCCACTCATCATGACTGAGCGCATAAGTCTCGTTGGAGGCATTCGAACAAGCCGTATCAACATCCGGACAACCCCCGGTCAATATTACCATTGCATGTTGCTCTGCCGTTGTTAACTGATGGTGTCGCCGAGGACCCGGCGCGCCGACCTTTGGCAATGCCTCCCAACGGCCTTGTCGGGGGTCATGATTTTCAAAGACATAGCGCGCGCCATCACCCAACAGCCTTGAACATCCAGGGGTTCCCGGAATTTTCTGATCCGTGCAGCCTCCAAAAATATAGGCCGATGACAACCACGAATCACCCTTCAACGAAACCGCTAAGGCCGCAGCATGATTCATGCGTGGCGCAAAATCCCATCCAAACTGTGCGCTCAAAGGGATTTCGGCCCAAAAAGGCTGCCGGCGCTCCCGTTGCTCAACCCAAATTTTGTAGGCGGCAATACTAACCGTTCGGGCAAGATCCTCCTCATGGGCATAAGCCTCACGCAATCCAAAATGATGGCTACTCTCATGAATCAGCATGCGAATCGCATCGACCTCGCCTAGGCCACTCGTTAAAAGACTGCGTCGACATGCTGGTAAAGAAAGGTAAACCGCTTGCGGATTATCGGGAACATTCGTGCGAGCGCAGGTGGCACCTGGCGAGTCCTCAAGACTCCAAAGATGCGCAGATGATAGAATATCAAGTCGCATGGCAAGTCGCCGGTCTTTTAACCATTCGATCTCTTGCTGAAACACACGTTGGCTCTCGGAAGAAACTTCATCAAGATTGAGTTCTTCCAAAATTTTAGCCGCATCGAGCCGCGCGACCGAGAATGTCGTCATGATGGGATCGCCATGGTCGCCGACCTCATGCCCTAGACTAAAACTTCGACGACCTAGCTCGGCCGACCGACCTCTGACACCACCCACACAAAAAAAGATCACCACACACCAAAAGGTAAACCTTAGCCGCAGTAAAAAGTTTGTCATGAAGCCCCCCGCTCATAAAAATGCTTGGCATGCGGAGGGTAGTACGACCTATCTAAAAAATCAACAATGGCTCAACTTAGCCAGGCCCCCTACCTAAATGCTTTTGTTTATCGGCTGAGTCGCTTTGCCGAGGAAACTCTGGTAAACTTCGGACCAAAGCGTATGATTAAAATATAAACACCCGCGCTTCACTTAAGATCGGCGCGGGTGTTTTGCATCGTTTCAATGATCAATAATCAAGTCATTCGTTTTAAAGGTTCGTCGACCAACTTACAACTTACGAATATTCTGTATCATCATATTCTGCGCATCGGCTGCTAATCCCATCGGAGATGGTGGGTAATCGAATGGACCTATCTCTGCTACGATTTCAGCTGCACGAAGGTTTGTGAAGCGCTGATTTGACCAGCAATTCCAACCACAAGCCGGGGCGAGCGGAGTGATTTGATCCATGGGGAACGTTCCCACATTGACGTAGTATTTACCACCCCGCGCGTTCACACAACCAAAGAGCGGACTAACTCCAACCGTGTAACCAAAGTAGCCTTGAATCGTTGGTGCATTTCCAAGGAACTGGATACTCTGGGAACCACAGCTAATCTGTAAGCGACTTACTGTTTGACTAAATTCGTTCGTGAATGCCGATTGCGACTGAGTGACAGGCTGGCCGGACATGTTTGTGAACACGTTGACAAACAGTTTCGACAGTGCTGGACCCGAGTGTTGTATGGCACCATTCGCCCCCAAGCTAGCATCAGATGCTATCGCAATACTGTTGTAGCTCATCGTATTCATCGTCATCCATCGGAATGCGTTATACATCGGGTCCCCGGGAGAATTCATGGCCAAGGGAGGCGTAATCTCACAGTAGGTGATCGGACGACCTGCTGGAGAGACATCAAAAACCAACCTTTGAAAGTTTTGCCCCTGTTGAGCACAGTAGATCGGGAACGGAGAGGCTGCATCATTCATGCTGCCATCAACTGCAGTAAATTTAAGATATCCCGGCTGATCGAAGGTTGAGGAGTAGAGAACCGTGTGCATACCCACGGGAACTGTCACACGAAGGAGGTCACCAATCTGTTTAAATTGAACACTACCGCCACCACCGTTAATGACAACACCGCCACCTTGACCAAACCCGCCACCGCCTTGACCAAACCCGCCACCGCCGATCTGTCCAGCGCCAGCGACGGAAAATTTTGCTTGTGTCGTCTTACCGGACACATTTGACCCGCCGTGCACAGCAAATACACTAAACGTGTACTGACCCGGTTCCTGAGCTTGCAACCGATAAGGTGACGAGCATGGCTCCCCAATCTGTGTTCCGCTAGCACCAACTTTCTCTACGGAGCATTTGTACTGGATGCCAGATATTTGAGATGCTGAGTGAGCCAGCCCAAACTCTACTTCCTGCCCCTGAGTGACAGTTTGTTTATCGATTTGATCGTTATTTTTGATCACCACGCCGAGCATATCTACTGCCCTAGCCGGGTCAGTGGGAAGACCAGTGTCGGGGTTGTTACCATTGCCCTGAGGATTAGTAGGCTCTTCTTTGACGTAGACTGTCTCTTTTTTAGCCTTACCGCAACCAACGACAAAGCTTGCCACCAGGGCTGCGCAGAAGAGATTTGTTTTAGAGGATGTACTGATCATTGCTGATCTCCTTTTGGTTGATTTTTCATCAGACCCACACGTTCTACCAAAACCACATCCAATTTGTCAATAAAATTTTAATGTATTTTAAAAATTAATTTAAAACTATAAACTAATTTTCTATATTTCTATGATATTCCTGACTTTTTTGCACCACTGATTGGCCGCGCGGCCAATAGAAAAAGCCCATCTTAATCGTCTTAAAATCTAAACAGGAGGCCACCTTGGACCACCTCAGTCACCAATGGACCTGTCAAACTCGGATGGGGTTGACACCACATCTGATAGACCTATAGTTCCAGCCACAAACTTTATTGACCTTCTATGGAGCACCCCCTCATGACCTCAGCCGTGACCAGCGAAACCGGACACATTTCAATCCATGCAGAGAACATCCTGCCCATCATTAAGCGTTGGCTTTATTCGGAAAAAGACATTTTTCTTCGTGAACTCATAGCCAATGCTGCAGATGCGATCACGAAGGTTCAAAAACTCAAGGTCTTAGGGGAGGTCAAACGGGAGCTAGATGACAGCAAAATCGCGGTATCAATCAACAAGGAAGCTAAGACCTTGACCATATCTGATTCTGGCCTTGGCATGACCTCAGATGAGATCAAGAAATACATCAACCAAGTTGCCTTCTCAGGCGTTAAAGACTTTGTCGCAAAATATCAAGACAAGGCTGACGACCAGCAAATCATAGGGCACTTTGGCTTAGGCTTCTACTCGGCTTACATGGTCGCGACAAAAGTTGAAATCGACACTTTAAGCTACCAGGAGGGCGCAACTGCAGCCCACTGGGAGTGCGAAGGCTCAACAGAGTTTAAATTGACGTCAGGCCAACGCACAAAAGTCGGTACAGATATCATTCTCCATATTGCTGAAGATTCGATGGACATGCTCGACGAGTGGAAAGTCCGGGAGTTACTCGACCGCTACTGCGCCTTCATTCGCTACCCCATCGAACTTGCTGGCTCCATCGTTAACGATCCAAATCCGATCTGGACTAAGTCAGCAACACAGCTGACTGACAAAGACTACCTTGACTTCTTTCATAAGGTGTTCCCGGGGTCTCCTGACCCACTGTTCTGGATCCACCTCAATGTGGACCATCCATTCAACCTCAGGGGAGTTTTATACTTCCCCAAAGTACGACACGAGCTGGAAGCGTCACAAGGTCAGGTTAAGCTTTTCTGCAACCAGGTGTTTGTTGCTGACAACTGTAAAGAGCTTATTCCTGAGTTTCTGACTTTGCTCAAAGGCGTCGTTGATTGTCCAGACCTGCCGCTCAATGTATCCCGCAGCTACCTGCAGACTGATCCGACGGTGCGCAAGATTAGCGAGCACATCGTAAAAAAAGTTGCCGACCGTCTAACGGGAATGTCTAAAACCGAGCTGGACAGTTTTAAAAAGTATTGGGACGACATTCATCCTTTCGTCAAGTTCGGCATGCTGCGCGACAGCAAGTTTTACGACCGCATGATCGATCACGTCCTATTTAAAACCGCCACTGAACAATATTTAACCCTCGATCAATACCTGGAGCAGAACAAAGAAAAAACCGACGGAACCATTGTCTACGCCTCCGACAGTCAGGCTCAATCAGGAATTATTCGGATGTTAACAAACGAGTCCGTCGACGTCATTCTCGCAGAAACATTCATCGATAGCCACTTTCTACCTTACGTTGAAATTCAATCTTCGCGGAAATATAAGTTCGCACGCGTTGACTCGGACATCACTAAGCACTTAAAGGATCACGCAGCTACAGAACTTGTAGACCCAACCGACAATAAAAAGCCAAGTGAAAAAATTGACGAACTCTTTCGGAAACATCTATCGAAGCAGAACGTGAAAGTCAAAGTTGAAATGTTTAAATCACCGACACTTCCTGGAATGCTTATGATCGACGAGTCCATACGACGGCTGAAAGACATGACTCGTTTCACAACC
>JBIKKO010000243.1:0-4270 GCA_044360315.1 Oligoflexales bacterium | reverse complement strand
AGACACTCACTTAGGACCTTGCGCTGGATTTCCGCGGCACAGCGCACAGCTTGCTCGGGATGGTCAGACACGGTCTCGTCAGTTTCAACTCTATAGCCAAAGTAACAGAGCAGCCCATCTCCCAAGGTTTTATCAATCACACCGCCATGGGCATAAATAATATTCGACATCTCTGATAAGATACTTTTCAAATTTTCAAACGCCATCCTTGGCAGCATATTTTCTGATGACAAAGAAAACCCAACCACATCTATAAACATCAAGGTAAGGATGCGCTCACGCGGTTCTAGATTCACTTGATCTGGATTACGACTTAAAATCTCAATCTGCTTTGGTGAGACACTACCCTCGAGGGCCATCCGCAAAGCCATTGTTTTTCTTTCATACCCTCTCAGTTTCAGAATAAGCACATGACCAACAACCACAGATCCAGACAGGATGGGCAAAATATACGGCACCACCAGACCGTACCAAGAAAACAAAATCTGAACGGTGACAAAAAATCCAATAGCTGTACTAAACCACAATGGAACTAACCAACGAACCGAGGCCATATAGGCTGTTCCAGCAGCAACGACAGCCATCAATATAATAAGTGCCTCACTCGCTAAAACAGGCTGTAGCCATTGTCCGGTCAAGACACTGTTAATCATGGCAGCGAGATATAGCCCGCCAGGTATGAGACCGTAGGGACTAGGACGCATATCTGTGTTTCCGGTGTAATACATGGGTAGGATCAATACCACATCACCAGAATTGACCTGATCGGCCACATACCCTTCTTTTGCATCGTTAATGAGACGAATCATTCCTTTAATCTTCATCGCATCGCGACGCAGAAAGTTAACGGGAATGTCGCCATTTCCATCTAAGGCCACGGCATTGGAGTCGACGACGATACGTTGACCTTGGAACTTGATGCTACCGGCTACAAACAGACTCATATGCGGCACGACGTTGTCATTAAACCTCAAAAACGGTGCAACCCGATGCTCCTCTTTTAGCCAAAAATGTCCAACTTGTTTAAATAACGACGATCCGACCTCGCCCGGACCATAGAACGTCTGCGGGGTCAAGTCTGGCCATCGTGGAATGGTACCAGAGAGGCGATCGGCGTTCATTTGCTCTGACCCTGATATGTAGCGTTCTAGCCTGTAGCGATCTGAAGTCAATGCAAAGGCAAGCTTATGTGACACAACGACATCAGGATAGCCTCCCGTGATCACGGGCACACCCGTGGCAGCAACCCCCTTAAACAGTAACTTGGCTCGCGGCGTAAGCGGGGCATTGTTTTCGCTAAACATGGCATCAATTAAAATAGCTTTAGGACGTCGTTCTGCAATCGAACTTAGAACGTCACCCCACAGTTCAAGATCAGGCATCGACCTCCCAATCATCGCAAACGTCGCATCATCGATGGCATAAATCTTTAAACGCTCGCTTTGACGAGGCGACATTCCTAGCCCGTCGCGAACGGAAAAGCTGATCGGATCAGCGATCTTCACGTCTAAATGACGACCAATCTTCAACAAAGAAACACTCATAAAAAACACGATCCAACCTATCGTGACAACAACAATAGACCTGGTCTTAACACCATAAGACTTCAACCAATGCTGCTGTCCCGACGATTGATTCAAGGGGTCAAAAAACATAATGCACCCTATTTTTTTGGCCAAAAAATTCCTCCTCAAGTATCGGAACGGTCCAACACCACGTGACCAAGCAAAATTTGGATTTTTTAAACAAACTGTAAAAAAATCAGACAATTCAGGCCCAAAAGACCCCTCGCTGACGTCAGCATAACTGCCGATATATCCTGATTTTTTTGCCAACTTTAACCAGCCATAGGCTCTTGGCAGACTACTTGCACCAGGGAGAGCACTACAAATACGGCCATAGAGGCATTTAGGAGGACTCATGAAAAACGGTATCATTGCAACCCTGATGACAGCCATCTTAGCATCGTCATGCTCTGTCAACGTCAAAGTAAAGAAAGACGCAAAGAATAGCCAGCTTCAAGGCGTGACGAATTCTGCAAGCTTGGCTCCATCGAAGGACTTCCTGAAGCAGCTTGATGGCCTTAGAACGACCGCTGCGGACATTATTTTAAAGGAGTTAGCAAGTGACGATTATGTTGCCGCCTTCCGTAAGGCCGTCAGAAGCTACCGAAAATTCATTATTGAGAAGTCGGCAGAGCCTGTCGTTATCACTGACAAGTTTTATGCTGACACAAGCAAAGAATGTCGCGATAGTGGACTCAGTTTAAACCTGGATGATAACAATGAAATGTTAGGTATGATTTTGAAAACCGTCGCCTTAGCGAAGTTAAGCGAAATTGACGTAGGCAAAATCAACGCTGGTCTAGCCAAGGAACTGCAAGCCGTTACCCAATTTATTACGATGGAACTTGGCGTTGACATCCAGGGAGAAAGCTCTGCCACCGAATCAAATGGCATGAAGATTACCAAAGGTAACGTCGCCATCAAACTAAAACCAATTGATGGCGAGCAAATCGATGACGTGACCAAAAAAGCTGACGAAGTAGAAGTATTAAGATTAAATTTTGAACGTGCTCTTGGTGACGGAGATACTGGCACATTCGTCGCCACGATGGAGCTATCTCATGACAAAGACGGCGTGACTAATGAGGCCACCGGATCTTTAACTGTATCGCGTGCTAAGGAAGATGACCATCATGTTCACGATGTGGTCATGACCATGGGGACGAAGGGTGAAAACCCGTCATATGCCCGCGAAATCATCGTACGTGACGTTAAAAACGAACCCATGAAGTTCCATTTCCTTGACATCATGAACGTTGGTTCTGACAAAGAAACAAGACACCCATCCGTCATTGACTTAAAGGCAGGAACCCAGTGTAAAGGGTCTGACACGTCCAGTGGTGAGAGTCCTGCTGAAGACACAAAAACGGAGCCGACAAAAGATAAATTGGCAACACCCGTGGCTGTGCCGAGCACGACTCCTGGGCCAGTCGTAGCAACCAACCCACAGCCAACAAAAACGCCAATTAAAACTCCGGTTCAAACGCCAGTTCAAAGCCCGGTCCAAAGCAAGATCAAAAACGGACCGACACAAATGAAGTAACGAAGCCAATCTGGTCCTCTAAACCGTGTTTTGTGTGTGGTTAGGAGTCTTGGCACACCGTGTGCCGAGGCTCCAATTTGTATTCAAATGGTTAACCAAAGCGACCTCTTTTTGAGAAGGCCTTACCGCAAAGATAAGGTAAGTAAGTGAAAGCTGAAGATTTCCATCGAGGAATCCATGGCAATACAGGTATAATTTAATTACGGCAATGTGGCAAAGAAGGTTTTTTGATGACGGAAAGTTCAATTATTTATTTATGTTTGAGTATCGCCTTCGTTTTTGCGCTATTCATGACAAAAAAATTCTTTCTCCAGAACTCAAATTTTTATTCAACACGCCATGCCGCCTCTATACACACGCCAAGTCGAAAGGACGGTGGTTTAGTGGGCTAACGTGGGCTTATGAATACGACCATTCCCACATTCCGCCCTTCCCCCATTCCGCGGTCAAATGATGTGACTAAAACTCGTATCAGACGGGTGATTCACAGCACCGAAGCAAACGCTGAAGAAGGGAAGAGCGGAAATAGGGAAAGGGAGTTCATAAATTAAAATTCACTGATGTAAGATGAACTGGAAAGTCATAACCTCTCAAAATCATGTTAATTTAGATGCGGTAGCCCTGACCGACCAAAAATCAAACGCCGAAATGGCTCTAACTATGGCGCCAATCGCTGCCAATGCCAGTCTTGCCCAACGCGACGTGCACACAATCGATCATGCAAACGATTAGATCGCCCCTGCCAGAATTCAACATCGGTGGCTTCAAGCCGAAACCCACCCCAATGGGGTGGTCTTGGAACTGCCTCTAAATCAGCAAATTTTGCCGAAAACGTCCTGAACAAATCCTCAAGCTCATCACGTGATCGAATCACTTGACTTTGGGGCGAAGCCCACGCACCAATCTGGCTGTCACGGGGTCGTGATGCGAAATAATGATCACTCTCTTCTGCGGATATTTTTTTGACAACCCCTCGAACGCGCACCTGTCGCTCCAAATGTCTCCAAAAAAACTGAACCTCCGCCTTCGGTCGCGCTTCGAGGTGGCGGCCTTTGGCACTCTTATAGTTTGTAAAAAAAGTAAGCCCCTGAGACGACAAACCACGCATCAGTACGATTCGGCTTACTGGGTAACCATCATCATCAATCGTTGACAAGCTCAT
>JBIKKO010000242.1:0-4282 GCA_044360315.1 Oligoflexales bacterium | reverse complement strand
GATTTTTTTAATTGAAATATCTTATACGGTGTAAAAATCAAACGGGTGAAAGCCAAATTAAGCTTCCACCCGCGATTTGTTCATCTCGTGCCTAAAATGCACCTTTCGAGACTTGGCTTAATTGCACGAAGCTTTGATTTGGCTCGATAAGGCTTGATCAAACTTTACAACACGGTTGTTGTCATGGTCACAGTTTGTTGCCATGGGGTTACAGGCGTTGGACGAACGCGCAAAAACATTGCCCGAAGCCTGATCTACGGCTATGGAGCGAATTCCAGAGAACTCTGTTGCATCAAGACCGACATTGGCTGTCATGATGGGTGTTGATGATTCACCCTTTAAACTGAATACCTCGACGACATTCGTTTCGTCGTTACCAACGACAATGCACTGGTCGATCAAAACAAAGGACCTTGGATAACCGTTGGTAGCAAACTCACGACGGATCTCACCGGTGCTGGAATCAATCACGCGAACTTTACTCTCGCTCCAAGCACTCGTCACAATATTGGTTGATCCTGGTAGAATCTCGATACCACGATATTTTGCGGTTTGAGATTTAGATATGACTCTCACAGCAGATGTTCTGGGGTCCACTTCAACCAGACTTGTGCCGTCAACGCCGATGCCATCACTGGAAACGAGTAGAAGTTTGCCATTGAGGCTAGTGCCAGCAACTGGCATACGAACGCGTGCCGATAGGTAGTTGGCATTGGTTCCTGTTGATGTGAAGATTGTTTGGGCAGCGGGTCGGGGTTGACCTGGATCCCATGGATCATTTGGGTTTCCTCCCATGTCTGCAAAATAGTGGCGCCCGCCAAATGAGGAAATCCAGAAGGTGATAAATCCACCAAGGGCAATCTCTTTCGTGGTGAAGCGAATTTTACCGCCTTCTACTTTTGCTACGGTGTACCGTGTAAGTTGGCTTTGAGGGCTAGTACCAGTTGAAATCACCGCCCCATTCCCAGCATCCTTTAGTGTATTAAGGCTGTGGCTCAGGGTGACTTCATCGATGAGTTTACCGTTAGTCTGAAATGCACGAAGCTTGTAGCTTGGTTTGAAATTTATTCTTGACTGTCCAACCCATAGAATCCCGTTGCTTGCTACCATCGAATCAAATGGTTCTCCACGATCCAAAACAGTTACCGTTTCAACCGCGAAGCTTGGTGCTGCAAGTAATCCAAGACTGAGTGCCAAGGTCGTAAATAATTTTGTGATTCGCATGATCTCACCCTTTCTAGTGATGACTGGTTAGTGAATCTCTAGCTTTCATCCACAGTGTAATGTGGTGAAAGCAAAATCGCCGTGCAAGCATACCGTAAAAGAGCAAATTTGGTAGTCCGTTGCAAATGAAAGCACAAGGTTGTCTAAAACCTCGCCATCAAGCGAATGACAAACACCGAAGCCCTGCTTAAATACAGTCTGCTGCCTACAAGGGGGAGTATGGTTGAGCTACCTGGGAAGTGCAATAACAAACAACAGCGCAAGGGGCACATTGTTGTAGCCGCCAGTTAGGCGGAGGCGGAGAATCTATGGTGTTTTGGTTCTAATCATCAGTTTTTGGCAGGTGTGGAATCAAATTGATTTACACATTCACGTGAATATACTGATCTGATGCTTAAATCATGCGCACCATTGTTTCTTGATTGTCAGTCCACAGGGGGGAGCCTTGTAACCAGTAGTCTTCTCGAGGTTGCCTGCAATGAAAGGTCGTGGGTTGTTCGGCAAGATCGACCTGTTTCTCCGAAAATTTGTCGCCTTCTTGGTGTGTCTAAGGAGGAAATTGATGGTGGTATTCCTGTAGACCAGATGTTCCACGACTTATCGGCCCTAGTTCAGCAGCAGCTGGATGCAGAAGGGCCTTTGCTTTTTGCCGTGGCTCACTACGCGAGGATCGAGCGAGCTTATATTGACCGATTATGGTTGAGTCAGGTTAATCAAGTGTTTCCTATTCCCATCATCTGCACTCACAAAATTACAAAGTTACTGTGTCCAGGTCTTCCAAGCTATGGTCTTCGTGCCCTAGCTGGTTGGTTTGGGACCCCATTAGACGATGGCAAACGCGCATCAAATCACGTGTTCGCCACACGGCAGATTTGGAATGCATTAGTGGCAGAGCTTAATGACCGGGGCGTTCATTCGCTCCAATCTCTAGAGGCTTTCCTGGCCGAGCCGCCAAAGGCAAAAACTGCAAAAAAGCAATTTCTAATTACTCGGCAAACACGATTGGCCTTACCCGATTGCCCCGGAGTATACAAATACCTCGATCGTAATGGCCGCGTGCTGTATGTGGGTAAGGCCACCTCGCTCAAATCGCGAGTTAATAGTTATTTTACCGGTGGTTGTAAACGAGATCATCGCAAGTTAGAAATGATGGCTCAAGCTGTTGAAGTTGTCGTGACACCAACCCCCGCTCCTTTGCATGCTGGACTCCTTGAATATGACGAGATCAAGCGCCTAGGGCCGCCCTACAACATAGTATTCAAAGGCCGAGCACGAGACCGTATGCGAGATCTGGCCATCCTTGAAGGGTGTTTGGAGGATTTTGACCCCGTTAATGTAGCGTCTGTGATTAAGGATTGTTTCCATGGTCTAGATGATATGGACATCCTTCGTCAGGGGATTGAACTATGGCGGATTGGTTTGGGTATTGATGGAAAGCGTCGTCTGTCGAGTCGAGATTTGCTTAGTCTGGGTTTACCTTTACTTCGTGAATGGGTCAAAGCTGAGCGCATACGTCGCAACCAGACTAAAACAATCGCGTTGGTCGAGGATGAAGAGGATAATCAAAGCCTTGAAGTCGAATCAAACGACAAGATTTGGACCTGTGAGGATGTTCAGTTCAATTGCCAGCGCATTGTCAGGAGAGCAGCCCGTGAGCACATTCGTGCAAGGTGGCTTGCGCGTCTTGCGGATGCAACGATTAGCTTTGAACTGGGCTCAACTGAGGGTGCGAAGCAAGTCGACCTATCTCGAATTGTGACTCTTCAGCCATTTAATGATGAAAACCGTCATGATTTAAAGCGCGTTCGTGTTCTTCTACACGAGTTAAGGAGAGCAGAGTCGCGGGGATCTCGTTGGAAGGTTGTGGCCCCCTGGCCCATGAAAGTGCCGTTTTGGATTTAGGTGATTTGTGAAGCGTTTGAAACTTTCAGTTACTGATTTTGCTCAAAAATATCCATTGACCGGAGATATTGATGAGACGTCGCTATTGGCACAAGTCGCTCCAGAACTTGGGATGGAGATTCATAGGGAAATTCAAGAGCAAAGATCTAGAGACATGGTCGCCTACCATCCGGAGTGGTCTGTTAAAGAGACGCTAATCGTCGATGACGATCTAGAGATACATTTATCTGGCCGAATCGACGGTATGTGGCAGGACTCAAGCGGGACCACGATTGAAGAGATCAAAACAACATTTAATCTGCGAGCACTAAGGCAGCGGCTTTTGAATGACCCAAATGATCCCTATAATTTGCAGATTAAAACCTATGGATGGATTTTATGGCGCAGGTCGGGAAATGTTCCTAACCTGCAGTTTCTACTCGTCGCTGCTGGAAGTCGTGACCAGGAGTTGTTGAAAGTCGACTTTGATCCGGATGAGTTCGCGGCTTGGATTGAGCAGCGAAAAATTTCCGTTTCTGATTTGAGTCGTGAGGTTGATTCATTTCGGGATTCAAGGATATCTTTTGCAAAAACTATTCGCTTTCCTTATTCGAAAAAGCGTGCGCTCCAAGCTGAGCTCATGCACGACGTTTCAGAGGCATATAAACAAAAATCTCAGTTGATTGCACAAGCGCCAACAGGGTTGGGGAAAACTGCCGCTGTCATATTTCCGCTTTTGAAGTCAGTTTTGCGTCGAGGAGATAAGGTTTTTTACGTAACCCCTAAAAATAGTCAGTTGCGAGAGGCTGAGACGTTTGTCCGGTCCTTGCAGCGTAAGAAAATTGGGCTTCTTGGTTTGATAATGACTTCAAAGGCAAAACTGTGTGTTAATTCTGAGGTTAATTGTAGGCCTGACCGGTGTAAGTTTGCGAACGGTCACTACGATAAGGTTAATCAGCATCAATTGATTGAGCAATTGCGCAATGAGGGAGTCGTGAATGGAGATCTTTTGCGAGATTACGCATTGCGTTTTGAAGTTTGTCCCTACGAACTAAGCCGACAACTTCTGCCATGGGTGGATGTTTTTGCTGGTGATTATCACTATGCGTTATCACCTCGTGCAAATTTACGTGAATTGGCAAAGCTTCCTCTGAGTTCAGAGCAGAGACCAGTCTTG
>JBIKKO010000087.1:0-13447 GCA_044360315.1 Oligoflexales bacterium | reverse complement strand
GTGGTCAAATGATGTGACTAAAATTCTTATCAGACGGGTGATTCGCAGCACCGAATCAAACGCTGAAGAAGGGAAGAGCGGAAATAGGGAAAAGGAGTCCATAAATTAAAATTCACTGATGTAAGATGAACTGGAAAGTCATAACCTCTCAAAATCATGTTAATTTAGATGCGGTAGTCCGTGCGCCAAGAAAAGCGGCGCATATCTTGTGGGTGTAAGTCCCACCTTGGAAGGAGAAGTCAGCTCCACCATGTATCGAGTCTTGCAGTTCAGGAGGTGACAAATGGATTGAAGCGTAGACAGAGAAACTCCCGAGCCGAAATCCGCAAGGGTGAACGTAAAAAGTCTCGAAATGCATTTATCGTGTGAGCCGAAGGGATGGGTAACCAAGCAGGCAATAGCGAGTACGGCGGTCAATCTGACGAATCCGCCCACAAGCAAGCACCGGGATCATAGACGTCAGCGAGGGAGTACAGATGTGCGACTGAACTTGGGAAGCCTGCGACGCTCTCTCAGGAGGGGAGTATCGACGGAGCAGCGCCTTTAAAGCGCGAGACCAGCGAGATGGCCCGCAGGTGGCAGAGTCGACCATAGTAGCGAAGAAGCGAGTAACGACCGTGGAGCCAAGGGTCGGCAGATTTAATGAGCGAAACGAGGGAAACAATGTCCGTACTCAGCAACGACGGATCAACATGGTCAATGAAACTCCAACGCATAGGTGAGCTTTCCGCGCGCGATAAAGGCCTCGTGTTTAATAACTTGGGGCATATGATCAGCGTGGATTGGCTACGGGAACTATACCGACAGCTCGATGGAACGAAAGCGATCGGTATCGATGGAATGACTAAGGAACGCTATGGAGCTAGTTTAGAGGAGAATTTGAGTGAATTGATGAAGCGAATTCGTAGGGGGCAATACCAACCGAAACCAGCACGAATCGTCGAGATTCCAAAAGAGGATGGGAGCAGTCGCCCTTTGGCGATTAGCTGCCTCGAAGATAAGCTTGTTCAGCTTGCTGTGAGTTCAATTCTCAACAAGATTTATGAGCCACTCTTTCTGCCATGCTCCTTTGGTTTTAGGCCAAATTTGAGTTGCCACGATGCACTGAAGGCACTAAACCAGGCCGCATTCAAGATGCAAGACGGAGCAGTAGTTGAAATCGATATCCGAAAATACTTCAACACGATCCCACATGGACCGTTATTTGAATTTCTAAGGATAAAGATTAGCGACGAACGGTTCCTGAAACTAGTGGATGTACTGGTAACGGCACCGACGGTGCTCAACGGAAAAGTCGTCGAAAACGAGGTGGGGAGCCCGCAGGGCTCAATCCTTTCTCCTGTACTTGCCAATATTTACCTTCATCATGTCATCGATGAATGGTTTGCGGCGATCTCGAAATCCCACTTAAAAGGTGAAACTTTCGAGATAAGGTACGCAGACGATATGGTCTTTGTGTTCCAATATGCAAGCCAAGCGGAGAAGCTCTATAATGTACTTGGAAAACGGCTCAACAAGTATGGCTTGCAAATGCACAAAGATAAGTCCCGCTTGCTACCATCGGGCAACCGAGCAGCAGCACGCGCCCACGCCGCCGGGAAACGGATACCTGTCTATAAGTTTGTTGGCTTCACATGTTATTGGGGGTTGTCTGCCAGTGGAAAATGCTGGCGCCTCAAGGTTAAAAGCCGAGGGGACCGGAAACGGGCCAAGCTCTCGGGGTTGCGGAAATATCTCAAGGAGAACCTTAACACCCCGAACACGCCCAAACTGATATCGCAGGTCAAAGCTGCGGTACAAGGGTGGGCACAGTATCATGCCGTATCTGACAATCAACGCCAGGTCAGCAGCTTTATTGACGAAAGTCAACGTATCCTCTTTCAATGGTTTAATCGGCGAGGAGGCAGGAAGAAATGGACATGGAACCGTTTTGGGCAACTCCTGAAACGGGTAAACTATCCAAATGTCCCGCCCTTAGTCACCCTCTATCCCACATCAAACCGGGCGAAAGCCTACCGTTAAATCGGGAGCGGAGTGCGGGAAATCTGCATGCTCCGTTCTTAGGAGGGGCCTCTTAGGGTAACCTAAGAGGTCTACTCACTTGGGTTGATTCAAAGGCAGAAGCGTGTCGATTTTGAATACTGCGCTGGCGCCATCTGTTCGATGGATAAAACCGATAGAAGGCTGGTTTGTTCAGCAAAAGGTTGCGTGTATTTGTCGTGTTACAGAGGGATCGTCCTTTGACAAGGCCGTGCTTCTTAAAGTCTCGCACACTACCCGACCATCATTCTACGAATGATTGCTAAAATCCACAGTCTTCTTGTGGCGAAGGCTCTGGCCTCAGGTCCATACAATAGCGTGGTGAAGATGCGCTGATACTTTGGTCACCGGTGTGAGTCTAGTCCGTTTCGCCTTTCCCATCATCATTATCTTGGTTTTTGCGAACGCGAACTCGCTCAATACGGTGCCGGGCAACTTGTGAAACTTCGCATTGAAGATGTCCAATGTTCACAGATTGTCCAACTTTGGGCAAGTCTCCGATGGCTTGAATCATGTAACCGGCAACCGTCTCTGCATCTTGAACGCTGTCTTCTTGTATTTGTTGAGGGTCTATCTCAAAGTAATCCAAAAACTCATCGAGATTCATCAGGCCCAGGACATCGTAAATACCCGGTGTGACTTCCACGATCTTGGCCTGTTCCTCGTCGTGCTCATCTTGAATTTCTCCGACAATTTCTTCGAGCATGTCTTCAAGTGTAATAAGACCGGCCGTTCCACCGTATTCATCGATAACGATGGCCATGTGTGTTTTGGTGCGTTTAAGCTCTTTAAACACGTCCATAATTAGTTTTGATTCCGGAACTTGATGGGCTTTCCTCATCAGGTGCTGAATTTTAACTGATCCAAGTTTTTCCGGTGTAGCTGCAAACTGGAGTAAGTCCTTAGCAAGAAGAATACCAACAACGTTGTCAATTCTTTCATCATAGACGGGGATGCGAGCGTGTCCGCTTTCATAGGCTAATTTGACCGCATCGCGAAGGGGAGTTTTGAGCTCTATAGCGGTCATGTCTGTCCTTGGGGTCATGATTTCCCGGACCTTAATTTCGTCGAACTCAAAGACGCCTGATATCATGTCTTGTTTTGTCTCTTCGAAAACTCCGGCTTTTTCGCCCACGTTCACCAGAAACTCAAGCTCTTCCTCTGTAATTTGTGGTCCTGGCTGATGTTTCCCGCCACCAAATGATTCTATGAGCTTGGAGGCAACATAGCTGAAGGTCCAAACGAGAGGGAAGGTCAATCGGTAGAAAAAATGGATAAACTTCATAGCAGGTAGTGCCAAAGGTTCCGTATAAATCTTGCCAATGGTCTTTGGGATGATCTCAGAAAATATTAGGATGAATAAAGTCGTAAAACCCGTGGCGATTGCTAAGGCCTTGTTGTCAAAGTGCTTGTGCGCGTATTCGGTCGCCAATGCTGAGGCGAGAATGTTTACCGCAGTGTTGAATAAAAGAATCGTTGTTAAAACCCTGCTGGGGTGTGATAGCCAGAGGTTTAGCTCCTTTGCTTTTTCACCTTTGGTGTCTAAAAGGTGCTTTGCTTTGAGCGAACCAAGACCTGTGATTACTGTTTCTGCTCCAGAAAACATAAACGAGAAGACGCCACATGTTATAAAGCCAATGATTGCTGTCGAATCAGATGTAAAAAAATCATCCATGTGTCTAACTATTTCATCCCTTTTTCTGCTGAATTTTTCGTTTGGGCGGATGCTTTGTTTTTAAATTTGTGACTTTCTTGTTTGCGGAAGGCATTGGTTTAATACATCCCTCCCAGGAAGGGGGGGTCCCCGCTTTAGATCTGAAAAGTCGCATGAGTTTGGTCTGTTCTGCAAACATACGCTTTCTGTCTCGTGCCGTCATATGATCATGGCCTACGAGGTGCAGGATGCCGTGTACGATCAGAAAACAGATCTCTCTTTGGAGTTTATTAGAGATGCCGTTGATGTTTGCTGACGCGTCCGCAGGTGAGATCACAACGTCGCCAAGTGGCTGTGGGTTGGCGATCGGTCTTAAAGCTGGGGGAGACTTTTTGCATTTGAGGGGTCGTTTCCATGAGTATTGAGGAAACGCGAGAACGTCAGTTGATTTGTCCTTGCCGCGATAATCTCGATTCAACTGCCGCATCGTTCTTGGAGAGACAAACTGAATGCAAACTTCGTAATTTGCCACATCAAGGCGACGACAAACTTCGGTTGTCATCGCCGCAATTTTTTTGGTGTCAATTCGATAGGAACGATAACTGTTTATGATGTGTACATGATCTGCGTGATTCACTTTAATTCACCTAGGAACCAACGCGAGGTTTGAAAAACTGAATGAGCTTTGACTCATCATGATCCTCTGTAGGCTCGTTTGACTTGATTTTTACGACTCGAGATTTCCCACATAGTTCATCAAGAGCGCCAAGACGTGCCTTTGATGCAGTCCGATCGTTCGTGCTAGCAATAAGATCCGTCGTGTTGTTTTGCGCACGAAGTGCGGCCTCGCGGTCAGCGCGGATAATCTGCTCTGCAAAGGTCACCAGCTTTGTCACTGAGAGCATTTCAGGCGTTTTGGTAGCGCCGTTGCCGCGTATTTTTGATTCCTGACTCATAGTACCACTCGGCCCTGCGATGATAGTAAATATCCTTTAATGATATCATGGATCAAAATAGATCGCATGACTTCCAAGTAATCGGCTAAAATCATGAGTCTAATTTGATCCATTTGCGTCCGTACCAAGCAACGCCTTTTAGTTCAAAACGGCGCAAAAAAGCACTTGAAAAGTCACAATCAGAGAAGACGGGTAGCGTTGGGGTTTCTCTAAATCCTGAGGCGTTTGCTAACTCGCAGGCGTTTTCAAAGTAGGGTAGGTGGTCTGTCTTTAGCCATAGAAATCCATGCTGGGAGAGCTGTCGGAGGACCGTTGTGCAGAAGTCATTTGAATAAAGTCGATTGTGCGCATGCTTTTTCTTTGTCCAGGGATCGGGGAAAAACGTAATAAAGCCATCGACTTCATGGCTGGCGAAAAGGTGTTGTAGTCCTCTTGCGTTGGCTAAAACTGTGAAGACGTTTTTCAGTCCGCGATCGCGCGCACGCTCTGCAGTCTGGACAACACGCTTAAATGTGATGTCAAGTCCCACAAACAACACTTGAGGAAACGCTTGAGCCATATCGCAGATCGTATGACCCGTATGGCAACCAATCTCCACGATTAAGGGTGCCTTCGTTGTATCAAAGTCCATGTTCTTAAACACTGAGCGCCATTGGCCTGGAAACTGGCGAAGCAGGGGGCCCATGGCAACCGGCAACGAGCCATTGGCTTGAGCGGTCGTGAGCTTCTCCACGTAAGCATTCGAGTCGTGGTCAAGATTGGCAACGATATCAGCAAAAACGTCAGTTGATCGAACTGGCATGATGTCCTCGAGCAAATGTGATTTGAGGTGCGAGTATCAATTTAATTTCAGAGAGGATTTTCAAGGAATGCCTCTACGTTAAATCCTCTGTCAATCAACACGGCTGGCCGCTCCTTACTTGCGTTCATAGGTCATCGATCTCGCCCATCTCAGAATTCAGAAGAGGCCTTTACGCGGCAGCCGGTGAAGGAAGAAGACAATTGACCAGGCCAAGTGGAAAATCACAACTGCCAGAAGGAACACAAGCTTGTCAAGCCGACTGTAAGCCGGATTCTGTCATTGTTCCTTGCGAAACAGAGACTGTCATTCATCTGGGATAACTGTTACCAGTTACCTCGAGCGATCTACCCGGGAGACGTCGAGCCGACGTTCGTTCAGCAGTACAGTTTTCTGCACGACTGAAGCCTTCCACTGTTTGATCTTGCTCCGGATGGGGTTTGCCAAGCCAGTTTGTCACCAAACTGCTGGTGAGCTCTTACCTCACCGTTTCGCCCTTACCGCCGCAATGTTAAACACTGCGGTTTGGCGGTTTATTTTCTGTTGCACTTTCCGTCGGGTCATCCCCGCCTGGCCGTTAGCCAGCATCCTGCTCTTTGGAGTCCGGACTTTCCTCCAGTCTATCCTCACGAGTGAGGCAGACCAGCGACAGTCCGCCGGACTGACAAAAACTCTGTGCCTTCTGGCATGCCGGAATGTAAGGTCCCATAATTTTAAAGTCAACTTTAATTTCTAATAAAATTGCGAATGGTTCGCAGCAATCTCCGGTGTAATTAAGAAGCATGAATCAGAACAGGGCCTTGCGCTATGACGAAGCGGCGGGAATGCAGTTTTGGGAATCGGTTTAATGACCGGCCACGGCTAAGCATCTGTTGGTACGTTTGTCATAGGGCTGCCCGATTTGATTATTGTCGCAGCGGCGATGCAAATGTTGTTTTTACGCCTTTGGGGTCAGTTGAAGAATTTTATCGTAATCATCAGGGCACACCTGGTCCTCGTGATTGGACATGTTGCGGGTCTCTTGACCACATCGTTCGCATTTGAATCGCAGGATAATCCCTTTTTTCGAATCTAGATCATAACCAACGGCGCGAAGACGACCCTTGCAGGGGTTGGCCCGATCCCCTGGATATCGGTCCACATGTTTACTCGACAAGCATTTCGGACAGTGGTTGCGGCATCCCACCGAAGCTGGGGGTACGACTGTACCGCAATATTCACAGGTGAACGGGTCATTGTTGTGTATGAAAGATTTTGTCACTCACGTCACCTCGGTCTTTCGAATTAGGAGACGTAACACTATTCAACGGCTGCAGGCCAGGCGAAATGTTTCGTCACAAGATGGCGGGGGCTTTGCGCCAGATGCAGAAGATTGAGTCGGCTAGGGGTGTGGAGTCACGGGTTGGGCTTGCGTGATTTTAATTTAAAATATTGATTTTATTAGTTTTTAATTGGTTTTCTGACCTGGCCTGAAGATGCCAACTTAGGTTTTTCGCCATTTTGCCGACACCCCGTGTGGGAGATGGACGTCGCATGAAAAAGTTGACCATATTGATGTTAAGCGCATTAAGCCTTCCACTATTCACGACCTGGGGATGTGGTGCTCGGTCGTCAGACGATGACGGCGGCAGTGGCGGTGGATTTAGTGGAAATATGCAAAACCTCTCCGGAACCATCACAAGCCAATCTGGAACCCCAGCGCAGATGAAAAGTTGGGCGGTAGCTTTGGTTGAAAGAGACAGCCGAGTGGCGAGGGTTGCCGATGCAGACGCTGCAGGGATCTTAAAGTGGAACAAAGTCAGTCTCGATGTGCTTCAAACCGCGATCTTGCTGTCTCCTGATTATTTAATGCAATCTGTAACGTCCTTGCCCTCAACAAAACCTAATAAGGTAAGACAGTATTTTCAAATAGGTAACATTGTGTTGCCGCAGATTGTGCAAAAAGGGGCTGCTGTTTCATTTCGCACAAATTCTGGAATTACGATTGCAGATTACGAAACTGTTGATACGGATGGCGACGGTAGTCCCGATGGCGTTGGGTCTTTCGGTTTAGTGCGTCAACCTTTGGGTCTAGTTGATAGTGATTCAGATGGACTAAATAATGAATCTGATTCGGACATGGATGGTGATGGTCTAATCAATAGCTTTGATGGTGATGCTGACGGGGATAACGTATTGGATGTGTTTGACTCGGATGCCAATGCCAACGCAATTGCAGATGCTCAGGAAACGACCGGCTCCAGTTACTTCTCACAAGGAATCGATTACTTCACCGTAAAGTACGAACAGTCACCCTCGTCAAACACGCTTTTATTTGTCCTAAAGGTACGTGACGGACTGACTCCTACGGAGGTCAAGATTAAGGGTCCAGCTTCACTCTTGGAGGGTTCGACAGCCGTTGAGGGATCGAGTGGGGTCTGGGATTACACGTTGGTTGATGACGGTGAAAATGGAGATGGTGCCGCCAAGGATTTGCTGTACACACGGAAAGTACAACTGCCGGCCGGTAAAAAACCCCGCGTAAACCAAGTGGTGTTTGCGCAAGTAACGTATGGTACGGGGGACGGTGCGTTTACTTTGGACTATCCATGGCTGTTTCCTAACCTGACGCTATCAACGATCGCGACCAGCTATAATGCTTCTAGCCGTCAGATCACACTGACTGGGGATCCGTTTGGTGCGGGTGTCCAAACCTTTGTGTGGAGTGTAACCCTAACAAATTCAAGTGGGCTGAAGGTCTACGAATCATCGGCATTACCCGGTACCACCCGGACGCTGATTATTCCTCAAAATATCATGCAGGCAGGGGGAGCCTATTCATACGAGGCCGTTGCCCAAACACTGGACAAGATCCCAGGGCTTCCAGCCATGGCTGTGCGTTCAGCAGTGGGCTCTATATCGAACTGAGTCGACCATGTTCTTATTTTTGATCTCCTGAACCGGATCAGGTATGTTCATCAACGATGACAGAGGCTAGCCCGATATGTTACGATGCTCGGGGTGTGCTCAAATTTTTACCTGAGGTTGTGTCATGCTGTTTAGCAAAGATGATTTTAAGATTGGTAGTGTTGATGACTTTGTTGAATTTCTTCCCGTGTTTGTTTTCATCGCATTGATAGCCCCTTTGGTTCTAGCTGCCTATGGCCTAGGGTTTGTTATGGATCAGACGGGATGGTTGGATACAACAAGCTAAGCCGACTTGATATCGATTTAAGAGACGCCACCAAGTGATGTCCCTCCGTTCACTGAGCTGTGCCGGAGGCTGAATAGGGCTAATCATGGACAGGCCCGTTCAATACTGAAGTCCCTAAATTCTCCGCCAATCAGACGGTGTCTGCCGCGTGTTTTTGTGCGTAGTGTTGGATGATCTGCCAAGCGTGCTTTAAACTTAGTGGACAGATATTTTTGTGGCGTATCATGATCCTTGCGGTGCATGAAAATATTTGGAAACAAGTTCTTCAAGCATGAGAGCAGTCACAGGACCTGCCTCCTTATGGACGATCGTACCCTGAGAATCAATTAAAAAAGTTTCGGGAACACCATAGACTCCATAGTCAATGGATGCCTTGCCCGAATGATCGATCGCGATAGGATAGGTCTTGCCGTGAACTTTTGCGAATTCTTTTGCAGCATCCACTGAGTCTTGGATGGCAATCCCCAGCACGAGGATGCCCTTTTCACGATATCTTTTCCAGAAGGCTTCCATATGAATAGCCTCTTCTCTGCAGCTGACACACCAGCTGGCCCAAAAATTTAAAATGATAGGCTTTCCCGCCATATCTGACAGTTTGAGTCGGTTACCGGACGTTTGCGGTAGCCACGAAGACGACTCTAACATTTCAACTTCAAAAGGAGCGGCCTGCTTCCCAAGTAAATTACTTTTCACCAGGGAAGGATTTAGTGTCAGACCCTTAGTTAAAACAAGCAAGACTCCCACAGTAATAAGGGTAATGATGGCAGTTGTGATTAGATGTTTTTTGCGGCGATGAGTTTTTGTTGCTGTCATTGGTTAGAATTCTGTTCTTTGAAAAGGCTTTTTTCGAGGAGTTCTTTGTTTAGATCTCCTGTATGTGAGCCAGGTTTCTTGTATTCTTCAGAGTGTTTGACCATGAGTTTACGTGACGTCATTGACTTTCCGTCGGCAGAGATAGAGCCTTCAACAACCACGCCTTGTCCTTCCTTAAACATATCTGGAGGGGTTCCGCGGTGTTTGACGCGAATCTCATGTCCCTTTAAATCTGACATCGTAAACGACAGGTCTAATGCCTCAGCCTTCCAGTCCACAGAGCCTGGCACAACCATGCCTCCCACTTTGATATTTTGTCCACTGAGGTCGGCAGCTTTGGCTTGGGCCTCATCAGGAGTAAAGAAATAAACAATGTTGGACGAAAGCTGAGTCATGGAAATGGCGATAATCGCCGCTGCAATAATTCCAATGCCGATCAACCACTTGGCAGACTTTGAGTGTTTAGCCATCGAAATTAGTCCTCCTTTGTTTTTAAGGCGTTCAGATAACGGTCTATCCTTCGTCTACTGAAAAAAAGCCACGAGGCATAGCCTAAAATGCAGATAGCTCCGAGTGCATAAGCTGCAATCATATAGGGGAGAGGATTTGTACCAGGCCCGTACATACTTCACACCATGCTTTCTAAAGATTTTTGCTCAAGTTCATGCTCATGATATAAATTGCGTTGCCGCACAACAATGAGTGACACACAGACGACAAGCATGATCCCTATGCCAGACAGGAGAACGGTTAACATATCTCCATCCATGGTGGATCCGCCTTGGCGTAAAATTGTTTGAGGTTGGTGGAGCGTTCGCCACCAGGTCACGCTTTTGTAGATGATGGGCACATCGAGGGCTATCATCAAGCCCAATATGGCGCAGCTACGCACGCGCGATGGGCCTTCGGCGATTGCATTATAAAGTAAGAGCCACCCTCCAAACATCAACGCAAGCAGAAACGTTGTGGTAAGTCGTGCATCCCAAGTCCACCATGTGCCCCAGGTGGGCTTACCCCAGATGCTGCCTGTGGCAAGAGTTAAAATTGTAAACAGGAGCCCTACCTCGGTAGCAGCCTTAGATAGATCGAGACCTCGGCTATCAGGAACCCGTAACGACCAGATGCTAGCCGCCGCTAAAATGAATGCACTGGTAAATGCGGCAAAAGCAGCTGGCACGTGAAGGTAAATGATACGGTAAACTTCGCCTTGTGCTTCGTCTACTGGTACCCAAAACCATGCAAAACACCAGTGGATGATCATCAAGATCATCGCCGCTATTAGGGTGATTTCGGAGGTTTTCAACATAGCTCTGCCTTCATGTGAGTGTTGGTGGAGATGCATCCACACTATAGAGGAGTTAGCCCCCTGTATCAACGCTTTCAGGACCTAGCAAAAATGACATGGTCAAATATATGGCATCAAATGCAATGAGCATCGTGCTCCAACCCCGCATAGTATCGTCCCAGCGCCGGGTGTCAAGCCACTGGACAAGGCCTTCTGAGGAGCACAAAAGAACGGGGACAGAAAGCGGAAAATAAAGAAGCGAAAATAAAACCTGCTGACCGTCGGCGCGAAAGGTTATCCCAGCAAGTAGCACGCCAAGGCCAGATAGGCCGAGTAACGTGAGGAAGCATCCTCCAAGCACGACCGGATCAAAAGCGATAGAGACGTCTTGACCTTGCAAGACTAGTGATAAGCCAAGTGTAAATAGTGTGATACAGCCACCGACGATAAAAACGTGGAACATCTTAGCAAAAATAAAAGCTGATGAGTTTATAGGACTTACGCGGATATGATCAAACACGCGGTCAAGGCGCTCTGATTCAAACGTTCGAGATAGTGCAATCTGCATTGCAAAGAAAACGGCAAGGAGTGACTCGGCGATGATGATTCTAGAACGCATTTCGGGGGGCTGTTCCGGGATCGTGAACGAGAACAGTAGCAGGATAATGGCTGCAAAAAACACGGGTGTGATCAGCCGCTCTTTGGCCGCAAAGTCGATCTTTAAGGTGTGCTTAAAGATATGAATCATGGTGGACATCCAGGATGTTTGCTCTGTTGTTTTTGGGCTGGTCACGACGTTAGGCCTCCCAGAACGATCGTTTCAAACGTGAGCCCTGATAACAAGCGTTCATCATGAGTCACCACAATCGCTGCTCCGCCTAAATCTATGTGAGCCTTCAGAGCAGCGCGAAATTTCTGACAAGCCGACTCATCGAGGCCAAACAAAGGCTCATCGAGTAACCAAAGTCGTGTATCTTCAAGTTCAAGGCGAGCCAGTGATAGACGACGGCGCATCCCGGTTGAAAACCTTGCGACCGGCAGTCTGTTCTGGACCCATTCGCCATTAAGACCCCAGGTCTCTAGTGAAGTTTGAATCCGGTCGATGTCTATCTTTGTGTGTCGAAGTCCTAACCAAAAATGTAAGTTTGCTGTTGCTGAGAGAGATGGCACTAAACCGTTAGCGTCCGGGGCGATCCAGCTCAGCGAACGTCGCGATGAATCGCATTCTTCAAACGTAATGGACCCTTTGGCCCCAGAAATTAACCCCGTCAAAAGTCCCAAAAGCGTACTTTTTCCTGACCCATTTGAGCCCGTCAAGCGGATCAAAGCTCCAGGTCCGACGCTGAAGGATAGACCTTTAAATAAAGGTCTATTTTTAAATGAAAATGTAAGATCTTTGACCGTTAACATGAGGGCAGAGTATAGCCAAGGTTGCCTTAAGATGCTAGGTCATTATCCTCTAGATTCAGGCATATCTCCTTTCTGATCCAATGGCTTGCTATCCTCATGACCAAGGGTGGGAGTTGGACAGCACGCGGGGGCCTTAACCCGGAGCAGGTCAGCTGGACAGATAGCCGTAATGTGTTAAATCAAGACCAAGATTGCATCGTCTTATCTAGTCAAGCATTTTGGTGCCTTGCATGCCTCGTTGCGTTGCAAAATTAAATCCATCGGGAACGTTTATAGCCTGGTACATTTCTTTGAGATCATCCCATGATACGGAATAGTAGCCTGAGGCACCTTCGTACCTGCCCCAAGAGTTCTCTAGTTTTAATTGTTCGATGCGACCTTGAGCATCCGTCCTATAACCAACAATGTTAACCACGTGTCCCACGAGTTTATCCTCCGGAAGGGGCTTCACGATAACCCGCATGATTCCGTTGGTGATTTTGATCGCGCTTTCGCTCCAAAATAAAGACAGCAAAACACTGCGCTCTTGTGAGATCTCGTGGAGGATAGCTGCTTGGATATTTTTCCAGCTTGTCACAAAGCCATCTTGAACCGTTGGTAAATCCTGTTTTCTGACGCCCTCACCATGTACGGGCGTAGCAATGAACAAGACGTGATTGTCTGGGGGTGAAGGTTGAATCAACTGTTTGGCGAAATCACGTGGTGTTATCCGCTCCCCATTAAGTAAAAACCAGGAAGGTTTCCTTAAACCGTATCCCTCTAATAACTGCTGGAAATCCTCTTGGGCCTTTTGGAGAATTTGTTGACGGTTTGTGCTATCCCGCCGCAGCCGAGATCTGTGAAGTGTGGCAAGTTGCTTGGCGTCCTTGGAAATAGTTGACCAATCGCGTCTGATGGCCTGCGACCATGTGGATTCGGGGACGATTCCGTATTTTAGCGCTAGTTGACGGACTTCGTTTAACTCGCCACCCGATTCCAGGTCACTTGTCATGACCGCAGCGCCGTTAATCATCTTTAGATACCTGTCTTCAAGAGCAGCTAGCATCATGTGTTCGGCGGATAAAGCTTTGCCCTCACCGGTTGCTTTGAAGTGGGCAAATTCAAGTTCCTTGACCCCAGCCTGTAACCAGCATGTATTAAACCAATTGGTCAGACGCCGCGTTACATCTGGCAACTCTTTAGTCATTTTAAATTCAGGTAGGTTACTCCTAGAATTCCGAGAGCGCTCTGCTGGATCTGATGAGCTATATAACGAAGATGGCTCATATGTCCTGTTTGTTTTGCACGCGATTGCAAA
>JBIKKO010000086.1:0-13511 GCA_044360315.1 Oligoflexales bacterium | reverse complement strand
CCACAACCAGACAACACCAATAAACTACCGACGAACAAACCACTCATCTTCATCATCGAAAACCCTCCAACGATTCTCATGGTTAAACCTTTAACTCACTTCCATACCTAAACGCACACCAAACACATCAAACATTAAGAAAACTTAATAAATGATCCAGTAATAATAACCACCTCACCAGCCTTTGCAACATGATACTTGAGCACTCCATAATTCCGCCTACCAAAATCAACCCAAACACCACTCCGCCACGGCGGTAACAGCAAATAACAAACCACCGACCCGGAGATGACAGCTGCGAGCCACAAACCAAAAAATCATCAGAAAGATTTGCGACGCGACGGCGGATCACTGACTCGACCAAGCGACTCCGCTGCGGCGGTAACAGCAAATAACAAACCACCGACCCGGAGATGACAGCTGCGAGCGGCAAACCAAAATATTATCGGGACGAATGTCAACGCCACAGCGGATCACTAACTCGACCAAGCGACTCCGCTGCGGCGGTCAGCTCGTGCGGCAAAAGCAGACTAAACCGCGCCGACACAGATGGCGGCCTCAGACAATCAGCCAAAATCTCATCACAGCTCTTCATAGCTCTTTTTAACGCGAAAAGCAGATAATAAACTCAACCGAGTCACTCCGCTGCGGAGGTAAATTGTATCGTTCAGGGGGACTGCATTGATGTGGATTTATCTCAATTATGGAAAAATGAGTGGGGGCGGGGGGGGATGCTAATGAACTTGAAGCTTAGCGGGACATTATCAGATTGCTCCTCAGATCATTAAAGGGATCGAATGGAGCAATCGGATCAATCAAATCAGAATCTAAAAACCATCAAGATTTTCAAAACCACCCTCATTCCCAAAAATATCGATTTTCGTCTTAGCGTTACCAGTATCAGTTTTTTCCCTCACAAGACGAAATCCCGATCCCATGTTGCTGCCTGGGCCTCTTGGCCCAAGAGGCCCGGGGTGCGAACGGTAAGCAGAGCGAGTTTGAAACTCAAAGCTGACATAACCGCCTCCACGACGAACGCGGAGCGAGTCCATCTGAGCGCCCGGAGGATCACTGTATGCCCTATAAAAGTCATCGGTCCACTCTTCGACATTGCCATGCATGTCATAAAGACCCCAGCCATTTGCTCGCTTACTAGCCACAGGATGGGTCATCTTGCCGGAGTTTAAGACGTACCAAGCCATGGCAACCAAATCTCCAGAGTGTGGACCAGTCGTACCAGCACGGGCAGCATACTCCCACTCGGCTTCCGTCGGTAAACGGTAACGGTAACCATCTCCTCGGCTATTAAGCTTTTGAATAAATTTCTGGGCATCCTCCCAGCTAACAACCTCGACTGGGTTATTTGGACACATCCTTATGCCATCAACCTCCGCATACTCGCGAGGGCAGTGTTCACGTATACTGAAGTAACTTGGATTAGATTCCATCACCGCCACCCACTGCTTTTGGGTCACTTCGGTCGTCTGTAACTCAAAACCTTTTGCAATCGTAACTTGCTGCTGGGGGCCTTCGTCTGAATTTCGACCAGACTCCGTAACGGGAGAACCCATAATGAACTTACCAGCTGGGATCACGACAAACAACGGATCAAAAGAGCTAGAGTCAAAAGGCGTCATTGCCAGCGTGTAATTTGTCATGCCTTCGTCAACCGTCACATCTTGACCTGAAGTTAGCCTTTGCATGATAAAATCATAGCGTTCTTGTTCCTCACTGGTAAATCCTGTCATTTTAGCCTCGTTAAGCTGATGAACATACCCAGCCAACTTAGATTCCAACGATTTTCTAACGTCGGGCGACAAAGGACCAGAAAGCATCGACCTAATCCGAGCCATCTCTTCTTCGAGTGTTTTAACTAACGCAGGATTATTAGGAGTTTTGGCGCCTCCTGGGCGAAGACTTAGAATAGCACGGCGCAGTTCTGACTCATACGCTGACTTCGACAACTGCTTTAAATTCTTTAATCCGGAGCAATAGCGGGTCACTCGACTATTGTCGGTTGAAGGACATTCACCCTTGTAGACAACAGATACCGTTGGCCTCAGATACACCATGTTCATCGACCGGTTCACATCTCCTGGCGAGCGACCGACGTCCTTTAGCGACGAGGACTTGGATAATTTACAACCCAAAACAGAAACAACTGATAGCAATGCACAGAAAATAACGGACAAGCCCTGACACTTCATACGGATCGACTCCAAAAATCATGGTTATGAAATTTAGTGAACAGGATACCAACTCTATCGCAAATTTTATCAGGTCATTTTCTGCGCTACCGAGAAAATCAAGATATGGCTAAAACCCCGGCTCATCGTGTTTATCAAGTCGATGTCAGGGGAAAGATAACTGGCCGTGTGTTATTCACCACCAGCTTTATCTAGGCCGTATTTTGAAATCTTAGATATCAAACTTGCGCGGCTCATTCCAAGCTCCTTTGCGAGTCGCGAACGATTGTAGCGATGTTTGACCAGACCCTCGGAGATCATTTGCTTTTCGACTTCTTCCATAGTGCCTTTCAAACTTCCGGCAAACTTAATGGCCGATCCAGATGATTTTGACAAGTTTGTAATTCTTGGCGATAAAAATTCGGGAGATATTGATTTTTCATCTCCAGCTAAGACACACAACCGTTCGACCTCATTTTCAAGTTCTCGCACGTTGCCAGGCCAGTCATAATTCATGATAATTTCCATGCAATCAGAGGCGATCGTTTTTGTAGGCTTATTTGTGTGCTTTGCGTAAGCGGCCAAGAAGTGATCGGTTAACAGCTTTATATCATCTTTACGTTCACGAAGTGGGGGCACAGTGACGTTAATAACATTCAAACGATAAAATAAGTCCTCGCGGAATGTTCCGTCTTTAACCATTTTTGCAAGGTCGCGGTTAGTTGCCGCAAGAACACGAACATTTGATTTGCGGACTTGGCTACTTCCAACGGGGCTAAACGTGCCATCTTGCAAAACACGAAGTAACTTCACTTGCATGGCCATGCTTGTTTCACCAAGCTCATCCATAAACAATGTTCCACCGTCGGCTTCTTCAAACAAACCTTTTTTATCCTTGATTGCTCCGGTAAAAGATCCCTTCATGTGGCCAAATAGCTCGCTTTCCAATAGATTTTCATTGAAAGCTCCACAGTTGACCGGTATGAAGCGATTTTTCTTACGGGGGCTGTTGAAATGAATCGCTTTTGCTATGAGTTCCTTACCGGTTCCGTTTTCTCCCTGAACCAATACAGTCGCATCACTTGAAGCAACTCGTTCCAAAAGTCGGTAGAGATTTTGCATGGGAGCCGACTTGCCAATCATGTTGTGGAATCCGTAGCGATTTGATAACTGACTTCGCAGTTCGTTGACAGTTTCCTCTTGATCACTGATGGTCTTGTGAGTCATGACAATTTCTTCGACAACCAGGTTGACCAATTCAGTAAGATAGTCCAAGTCTTTTGCTGAAAGAACTGGAAGGTTATTCACCCAGTCGTTTATTTCATGCCGCCTTTCAGGAAATGAACGCTCTAAATACTGAAGGATCGTAATTTTTTGTAGCGACGCCGACTCCTCAAGAACAAAGCCATCACCAAACACTGTTCCAACAAATTGACCGTTTACCCTAATCGGCACGGATACAGTCGTAAAACCAGCATGGCAGGTTGAGACCTTGAGGCCTTTTGAATTTGTCAAAGATGCCGTGGTCGAACGAGCCGTGCCTCGGCAGCCTTCGAAGCCTTTGCCATTTTCTGTGATTGCTTTACATACAGGATTGAGTGGATTAAAAAATTTACCCTCCGGAACACCGCGCAGCAGACCTTTTTGATCTGTGAAGTTCAACTGAATCTTCCACCATTTGCCCACAATCTCTCTTAGTTTGCGGATCACGTGAATTTTATCAAATTCTTCCCAACGAACATGCTGCTCTGTCATAGTGAGGCTCTCCTGTGGATCGTTGCTGTGCGTTATTCGCACAAACTGTCACATCCTTCTACACACTGTCTGGCTATCGGCCGAAGTGCATAAAAACTTTACAGGTTGAATTCAATTGTAAATCTGAGAGGTTATCCGGCACCCCAGGCCGACAGGGCAAACGAAACGATTGCTTCCCAGCGCGAACGCGCTGGTAACGGGCAAGTGTGCCAGAGGGGAGCCTTAGACCTCTAAAACTAAGCGTAGACTATAGGCCATCAACAATCTTCATGCCAGGCGGCACCTGAAAGGAAGCTTCGGTCACGCTTGCAGGTGTTGGGTTTGAGAATACAAACTCTGACGAATTTTTATTAATAAACGACATTTTAAGTGACTGCACGTAGTAGGTTTTACCATTCACGGTGATGTCTATTCCTGCAACAGCATGATCCTGATTGGGGCTTAAACTCAACATCACATCAGCACCACGACGTACCGCCTTAACAATCTTATAGCGCTTCATCAATGAATCAAAATCCATGACAAAATCGATGACTTCTTTAATTTCGGCGGATCGCTCTCCTTGCGTCGCAAATTTTGTTGCTGTCTTATCTCCAGGTTTGTAACTAAAGAGACTGTTTCCATCAAAAATCAAAACGTCTTGAAGAGGCTTTTCAAGCTCCCAACGAAACCGTGCAGGCCTTGCAAATAAGGCCTTACCACTAGATTTTGATGGCTTCTTTGGACGCAAGGCACTTGTTCGCACTTGAACAAAGTCCACACGCAGGCTGCTTCGGCGACTAAGCTTAGATTGAACCTCACGCAGCTCTTCAGTACTTAGAGCTTCCTCTAACTTTGGGTCACTAGCAAAGGACGCTAGACTATAGAATATAGAACATATACAAATCAGAAGCCTTAATTGCGCGCGAACCATCACTGTCACCTCAACGAATTACTAAACCTTCATATCGCTCAAATTGTATTGTAAGCTGAAATGATACTAACGGCACAAGGATTTTATTCCCATGGAACGAATTTGGCTTAAAAACTACCCGACGTCAGTGGGTCCAGACATCCAACTCACCGAAATTTCGTCGATTTCCGACCGCCTAGAGCAAGCCTTTTTAAAATTCGCCCGACTGCCTGCTGCAACATGCCTTGACACGACAATGACCTACGGAGAGGTCGCCACTGCTGTGCAGCGCCTAGCAAGCTTTCTTCAAAACAATCTCGGCTTAAAAAAAGGCGACATTATCGCCATCATGCTTCCCAACACGCTGCAATTTGTTATTGCTGAGTTAGCCGCGTTAAAAATTGGCGCAATCTGCGTCAACACAAACCCCTTGTACACGCCTCGCGAAATGAAGCATCAGTTTAAAGACAGTGGCGCAAAAGCAATCATCATCCTGGATCTTTTTGCCGATAAATTGGCTGAAATTATCAAAGACACCGCCATCGAACATGTCATCATCACAGCCACTGGCGACCAACTACCGGCGTGGAAAGCTGCTCTTTTGTCGACCTACATGCGTGTCAAACGCATGGTTCCAAAGCACAATCTCAAAGCCATTCGATTTAAAGACGCTCTCTCTAAGGGTAATCCCAAAACACTGAAAGCTCCAAAATTAAACCTCGATGACATCGCTATTCTCCAATATACCGGAGGAACCACCGGAGCCTCTAGGGGCGCCATGTTAACGCAGCGAAACATTCTAGCCAACATGCACCAGATCCAAGCTGTAACGAGAGACCTTCTTGAGCCTGGCTGCGAGGTCGTACTGACCGCTCTTCCCCTCTATCATATCTTCGCACTAACGGTAAATTTTCTAACGTTCCTAGCTGATGGCCATCACATGATTCTTGTGCCGCGACCTGTCCCTATTTCAAACACGGTAAAGATGTTTAAGAAATACCGAATTACAGTGATGACCGGCGTCAACACTCTGTTCAACTCCTTAAATAACAGTAAAGAATTCCAGTCTCTGGCCCCTAAAACTCTTAAGGTGGTCGTTGCCGGTGGCATGGCGCTTCAGGATTCGGTAAACCGCGCCTTCCAAACCATCACTGGCACGAGAATTACGGAAGGCTTCGGATTGACAGAGGCATCTCCTGTCACACACGTGAATCCGATGTCACCCAACAATCCAGTAGGATCTATTGGTATTCCTCTGCCTTCGACCTACGCCAAAATTGTCAGTGAAGATGGTCGTGATTTATTGCCTGGCGAAGTTGGTGAACTCGTTATCAAGGGACCGCAAGTGATGAAAGGCTATTGGAAACGCGATGACGAAACGGCCAAAGTCCTACGCGATGGCTGGCTTTGGACCGGTGACCTTGGACGTATGAATGAAGACGGATATTTTTTTATTGTTGATCGTAAAAAGGACATGGTACTTGTCAGTGGGTTCAACGTCTATCCGAATGAGGTCGAGGATGTTTTGTCGAGTCACACAAAAGTTTTAGAGGCCGCCGTCATTGGAGTTCCCGACAAAACCAGTGGTGAGGCTGTTAAGGCTTTCGTCGTGCCCAAAGACAAATCACTAACAGTTGAAGAGCTTCGCGCCTATTGTAAGGAAAACCTGACCGGCTACAAAGTTCCACGGCACTTTGAGTTTAGAGATCACTTACCAAAATCAAATGTTGGCAAAATTTTAAGAAGAGAGCTACGCGAGGGCCAACGGTGAAATGTTTACACACGCGCAAAAGGGTTTTGCAGGTTGGACGATCAAACGTAATTTTATGCCGCTACTGCTAAAGAATCTAAAACTTAAAGTAAGGCCGCAGCTTGAAGGTTTTACGTTTGTGTCAATTTTAAGTCTGCGCTTTTTTGCTTTTTTCTTAGCCTTTGGTTTTTTTGTTTTTCTTCCTTCACCCAGCTTTGGGGCCTCTATTCGACCAACCCTTGTCAATGGACTCATGCAGCAGCCGTCGAGTCAGTATTATCATTATGTTTATGGTGGGCAGTTTGATATCGCACGGAATGATGACGTAGCGTACATGCGTTTACAGTACCTTCAGCGTCCTGCATTTAAAAACGCAGGTTTTGTTGACCAAGATCTATCGTCGGCACTTTTTTTTGGCAAAAGTGTCCTTAAGAAAGGAAGCTTCGGCATTGGAGCACTCGTCGGTGCTGGGTACAATTGGGGATACATTAAAGAGATCGATAACGCCACCGCTAGCCGCGAAGTCTACAGAATGCCGGGTATCGGCACTGCCATTGACGGACGCTGGACATCCAAAGCCGTCGACATTCGGTTGTCCTATCAGATAATGATTTGTCAAAACGATCGAGAGCTTTTCAGATACCTTGTAGCTTGGCCATTTAGTTGGTTTTTGCTATCGGTCTCAACTCCAATCGAGTGGGGTGGGCGCTGATGGGGCGATTGAACGCTTTTTTTTGTATGTTTATCAGTATCGTACTCGGTGCGACGGCAGTCAGTGCAGCTAACAAAAAAGATCGTTACACAGTCACGGGACAGTTTTTATCACTTGCACCCAATGCCGGCGGTCAAACGGCCTACCGGCTCGAGGTGCACAATAACGATCACGCGTTTTATGGATTCAATAATCGCGCTCTATTGGTAGGTAACACGACCCTCTTTGGTGCCGGATATGATCATCGTCTACCGGTCTGCGACGAATCTTGCTTTTGGCAGTTTTTTGTCCAATTAGGTGGTGGTCTTACAAACGGAGGTGGTTTTGCACAGGTCGCGTGGGGTACAATGATACCACTTATACCGATCTGGCTACCCGTTGATGCACCGCGCTTCATTCCAATGCTGCGTGTAGACATCACAACACAATTTTACGCCACGACGAAACGAGTTGTTACATGGAGTTATCCACTATGGGTAGGTATTTCGTTGGCTTTTTGATGGTTCTATCCTCTGCGATAGCAGCTGCATATCCAACACCAGTTGATTTAGATGGGTATGTTCATCGATGGCCGATCTCTCAGGACGATCCTTATGTTTATTATGAGGTTGTCGGTGAACCCGATCAACTGGAGAGTCTTTCAGACATTACGCTTTACGCTGCCGAGACATGGAGTAGCGTCGATAAATCACTTCTGAAAATTTTACCGACCGATGGCACCCGCTCAGCGCAGATCACGTTTAATTTTAAGTCGACGATTGAAGGTGGTGACATGGCCGCTGGATACTCGATCTTCGATGAACTCGACGACGGTCGACCCATTCATTGCTCCATCACCATTGCTGCGGGACCATCATCAGACCATTATAACCTTACAAAGACCACCATTCATGAGCTTGGTCACTGCCTTGGTCTCGGCCACAGCCTCATCCCAGAGTCCATCATGAGCTATAACCTTGAAAAAAATTCCTTATCTCTGTCGGCAGACGATCGGGCAGCCATTTCAAGACTTTATCCGTTGAATGGCTCCGGACCGAAGCTCCCACCAGGGTGCGCCATCACCGGTGAGACGGCCCGTCGGGGTCCATTGGAGCTATTAATCCTTGTATTATCAATACCTTGTTTAGCTTTTTTCCAAAAAAGAAAGATGACTTAATAACTCAAGAATTAACTTGCGGCCAAGCAACAGCGTCGTATACAACACGAGCGCAGCCTGTGTACGACGGATCGTCTTCTTTATAATTGGGGTTTTTATCGTGGACTTACAACAACAACCGTTGCCGCCTCACATTTCAAATTTATCAGAAGCTGATGCACACGCGCTCGTTCGTCGACTCAAAGCCAAGCATAAAGATAGCACGGCCATACTCGGTCACCACTACCAGCGCGACGAAGTGATTGAACACGCCGACTTCACAGGAGATAGTTTAAAATTAGCGCGTATCGCAAGGGACTCAAGCGCCAAAAACATCATCTTTTGCGGCGTCCATTTTATGGCCGAGACTGCTGACATTCTGACGGGTGGATCACGGTTTGTTTCTCTTCCCGACCTCGGCGCTGGCTGCGACATGGCCGACATGGCAGAAAGCCGCGATGTAGCTGATAGCTGGCTTGACGCAACCCGTGCAGGCGCTAAAGACATTATTCCAGTCACCTACATCAACTCTTCTGCAGCACTCAAGGCATTTGTCGGACGACATGGTGGCATCATTTGCACGTCATCAAATGCAAAGGCCGTTATCACGTGGGCCCTAGAGCGCGGCAAACATGTATTCTTTTTTCCCGATCAGCACTTAGGTCGCAATATAGCCAAGGGACTAGGTTTTGACCCTGTTAAAGATATGCTCCTTTGGGATCCTAAAAAACCTCTTGGTGGACACACGGCAAAGACCATCCTCGAACGCAAAATTTGGCTGTGGAAAGGACACTGTCCGGTCCACGCCTTGTTTACTGTGCATCAGGTCAAAAAAATTCGTGAAACCGCACCCGACACTAAAATCTTAGTGCATCCCGAATGTGCGATGGAAATCGTCGATATTTCTGACCTATCAGGCTCTACAGACTATATAATCAAGACCGTTGAGGCGTCAGCCCCAGGAAGTAAATGGGCCATTGGAACCGAAAAACACCTTGTGGAACGACTGGCAGCCCAACACCCCGACAAGACCATTACTAGTTTAAATCCCTTCACCTGTTTATGCGGCACTATGAATCGTATCTCGCTACACAACCTAGCCTGGGTGATGGACGGGATCGACAAAGGTGAGTTTCATAACCAAATCCGTGTCCCTACAGACATCGCCCAGGACTCTATGGCGGCACTCAATAGGATGTTTGAATTAAGCTAGATTGGCGCGACTCATGCACTACCTTGATCATTGTGGAACAACGCCCCTTTCAAAAGACGTTCAGCAGTCCATGATTGAATTTATCCAGTCTGGTGTGTTTGGCAATCCATCAGCTGAACACCACGAGGCAGGTCAACAGGCCCTTCACGTCCTCGAGTCTTGTCGAAGAGTCATCGCTAAAGCCGTAAACTCAAAACCAAGTGAGATCATGTTTACATCGGGTGCCGCGGAAGCTAATCATCTTATTTTGTGGGGTTTTGCTCTTCGCTACCACACGCAAGGCTGCCGCGTTCTTTTTGGCACAACAGAACATAAAAGCATTATAGAAACCGCTCAAGCCCTCACAGAGGTCAACGGTGTATCTGTTGCTGAGGTGCCAGTCGGAAGTGACGGAACCGTCGATCTTGAAGATTTAAAGAGACAACTTTCTTCGGCACCACACACACCAACTCTCGTCTGTCTGATGCACATTAATAATGAAGTTCCAGCCAGGCATCCGATTGAAGCTATCTCGACGTTGTGTAAGAGGCACAACGCCTTCTTTCATTGTGACGGGGTCCAAGGGTTTGTCCGCGAATCCATCGATTTTGCTCAACAAACTTTTGGTAGCTATGTCATTTCATCTCATAAAATTTACGGACCAAAAGGCTGCGGAGTTCTTGTTATCGGCGACAACCCTTTAGCCACGAGGCTAGCGCCAGCGTACCGTGGAGGCAGCCAAGAACGAGGCCTTCGACCCGGCACGGTCAACACGTTAGCCATAGTTGGTGCCGCCAAAGCCATCGAAGAGCATAGCATGCAGCGCATCGTTCGCGTGCAGCACATGACCCGCTGCGCCAACATATTTGTAGAAGAAATGACTCAGCGATCTAAGGATTTTAGACTAACCACGCCACTTGTAAAAAATGCTCCCGGAATCGTAAGTTTTTATATCGACGGCATTGACGCTCCAACTATTCTTGCCGCGACACCGGATCTTTGCATTAATCGAGGTTCTTCCTGTATCGGTGCTGGCGGAGAGCGATTTAGTCACGTACCCAAAGCGCTAGGCTTACCCATAGAGGTGCAAGCGAATGTTCTAAGAGCGAGCTTCGGCGAAATCATTTCACAAGAGGATTCACGTCAGGCCGCTGTCATCTTAGCGCAGCGAATATTGACCCTAAAGTAGAACTAGGCCTTAACACGTCATTAAGCTGCTGAACGACAAATACACTCCCAACCCCAGTTGAAAAAGAGATTCGTGATTTGGCGATGGTCATGTCTCGAAACGAGGCAGCTCTGATCATTACACTTCAAGAAACGCAAAGAGCAGGCTCTCACAAAGTCTTACGATCCCGTAAGACCTGCTCTTTATAAGATTCTGCCAGATCCTGAGCCGCAACAAGATCAACAAGAAACGGAAAGCGAGACTCGTCTAAATCCGCCTTTACTGAAAACACGAAGCCAGAGGGGGGCCGAACCTTGGCTGGAAATTCATATAGAATATCGACATCGGAGAATTTTTTGTGATCACCTCGAGCGCGAGAACCAAAAATCCAAACTTGCGCCCCCGCTTTTTTAAGTGGTGAAATCATAACTTCGTTTAAAATATTGAATTCGGCCACAGTCAAGCCAAACTGACCGTCATTAAAGCTTGAAGTTAAATCTTTGATAGCAGCTCCCGGGCAGACAGCCTAAAATCTGCGATATGAGAGAAAACTTCCGCTGCAATGTTTTCGTCATATGAATGCGGCGATTTATTCCGAGCATCAATGAAATCAAACCAGCGGTCGATATTCTGAATGAGACCAGCTCTTAGCAACTCGCGCATGGCTGGCCTAGGGCTGGTTACAGGTACACCCAAGGACTTGATTGCCACTTTCCATGCCAACTCGACACAGAATTCGAAGCGTTGGATGGTCGCGTCCCTAAAAAGCTTATAAGCCTTAGAATCAATGATCTGCTTTAAACACTCGTCATGAGCCTCTTCCAAGGCAACGAGTGCTTTCTCAAACTCCTGTTTTGAAACCTTTGCCATCTCAACTCGTCTTCATTTTTCAATCAAGAAAGGAACTACCACTCTTTGATCCTAATACTATTTCAAAATCCTAGGAGGTATAGTTTTATGTAGAATGCAGAGCAGATCCCCAACGCGCCCATCGGCCATAGGGATGAAGAAATCCTTAGTCAACCAGTCGCGGCCAACTTCCTCGGATTGATCCATAATGGGCCGTCAGCCTACTACCGCTGACTGTCGACAAATCTTTAATGACTTGACCTTTTTTGTCCAGGTAGAGACAGCCAATATATTTGGCTGGAATTTTTTTCAGTGTGGTTTTTGCTTTCTCGATTAGACCTAGGAGATCTTGTTTTAATGCAACGGGATCAATATTTTTTGTCAGTGATTCGGCTGAGAGCTCATCGGGCGTAAACGTCATGTGACGCTGTATCATGTCGAGCATCAGGTCTGGTGTAAATCCTGGGTCTTTTCCGCAGGCAGCAGAAATCATTGCGGGAAACGATATAATCTTTCGGTCTAACTCGATGATATCTAGCGCATCCCGAACAACAGATCGGTTGGCAAGTGCGAGGCACTTATTAATTGCAAGATCCACGTCATGAAGACGGAATCCTAAATCTTCGTCAGCGACTACCGGAAAGTACCGATAAGCAGTATCGCGAACCCACTCAAGCTTCAGGTATTCACCAGATTTACCTATGGTAGTCCGATAAAAGCTTGGTTGAGAGATTTGCGTGTCAAAACTATATCCAGCATCAATCAATGAGGCTCGATCACTCTGATAAGCATCTGTCACCGCTTTATCGGCGTCATGGAAAAAATCGATGTCATTAGAAAATCGAAGGGAATCAGGATCTCGTTGAATTGCGGTTCCACCTGCGACATAACTATCGGGACTTCGATTTTTTTTGAGAAGCATCAGGACGTTTTTTTGAAACGGAGTAATCGGCATAATAATCTACCTTTCGTTTAACTCAAGTTCTGCAGCCAATCGCAAGCCTTCCAAACCGCCGTATTTTCGAAGGCCGTCTTGGATGATCGATAAGTTACCTAAGGTGACTTTCAAATCTTTGCGCAGATGCCAAAAACACTTGGCGTGATACTGCAAGAAAATTTGCTGGGCTCGACCAAGGATCGTTTGAGCGCGCTGCTCCCGTTCTCGACGATAGTTACGCAACACATCTTGAATCAGGACCTGGTAGCCATTTGGCGCGACTTGTTTGAACCAATCTAGAAGATCGGCTTCAAGTCGGATTGAAATCGGAGTTTTTGCCATAGAGACCTCGTATACACATTATGTATATACACGGGTCTTTTGCAAGCGCTCTTTAGGGTGGATTATAAATATTCGGATTTATTGATATTTTTTATCTAAAGCACAAAACGCGTCGGAGGTCATACCCAGCGCCGTTAGGCGCGGGCTATCTGATAGACACAAATAGTGTCGTAGCAATAGACATTTTTCACTTTTGGCAAAAAAAGTTGGTTGACGATTTTTATGCCCATATCCGGCATGTAGACACGTTAAGTTCGGTGGTACTGACCGCGCGGAAGTTGGTACACATACCAATTTGCAATACTGTGGCCGCTTGGTTGCCCCGCATCGCGGCATAATTTTGCTAGATAATAATCACTCGGGCGCGCTGTCGATTAACTCACGATGAATCGTCTTGTGAAATGCTTCGATTTTTCCGCAGGTTTGTGGGTGATGGGCTCTGGCTTTAATGTGTTCAATATTGAGTTTCCCTAATAGCTTCTCAAACTGGGTTACACCGCCCCAGTGCTTAAACTGAGCCCCTTGGTCAGTTAGCACTTCCTTAGGTGCGCCATGCCTAGCGAGCGCGCCACGCAAGACCTCGAGGACATTGT
>JBIKKO010000241.1:0-4314 GCA_044360315.1 Oligoflexales bacterium | reverse complement strand
GATAGCATTGAGCAAGCAAGCGTAATGCCTGCACTTGGTCCATCCTTCGGTATAGCACCTGCAGGGATGTGAACATGGAGTTCGTTTTTATTCAAAATATCGGGATCAAATCCCAACTCGTCAGCTCTAGATCTTATAAAACTAAGAGCCGTTTGAGCGCTTTCCTTCATCACATCACCAAGCTGCCCGGTCAAAACCAACCGAGCCGAGGTTGCAGGCAACAGGTTTGTTTCGATCGCAAGCACTTCTCCGCCATATTGGGTATAGGCAAGACCCAACGCCACGCCCCGCATAGGGTCGTGATGATAGAAACTCTCACCATACTTATTGGCACCAAGATGCTTTTGAATCATAGCTGGTGTCATCTTAAGGCTACCGACGTCTGCTTCTGGAGTATCCAACGTACCTTTCTCAGCGAACTCCCGGGCAAGTTTACGGCAAACACTTGCAATCTGTTTTTCAAGTCCCCTTAAACCACTTTCACGTGTATACCCATTGATGATCGCCGATACAGATGGCTTCGTGAACGAGATGTTCGCTCTCTCAAGCCCAGCCTCTTTGATTGTCTTTGGAATCAGGTATTGGTTCGCAATGATAAGCTTTTCATCTTCGCTATATCCTGAAACCTCAATAATCTCGAGCCTATCTCTCAACGGCCCAGGTATCGTATCTAGCGTGTTCGCATTTGCAATGAACGTTACATCTGAAAGATCCACTGAAACACCCAAATAGTGATCAATGAAGTTTTTATTTTGTTCTGGATCTAATACTTCAAGCAGAGCACTAGATGGGTCTCCGCGATGGTCAGAACCAAGCTTATCGATCTCATCAAGCATAATTACAGGATTCATCGACTGGGCTTGTTTCAAACTATTTATGACGCGACCAGGATATGCACCAACATAGGTTTTCCTATGGCCACGAATCTCGGCTTCGTCACGAACGCCGCCTAGGGCAATGCGTGAGAACTGACGACCCATAGACCGCGCAATCGATTTCCCAAGACTTGTTTTACCGACTCCAGGAGGGCCAACAAAACAGATGATTGGACTTTTCGCACTTGGATTTAATTTCTTAACGGCCAGAAACTCTAGAATACGATCTTTAACTTGATCCAAACCATAGTGATCCTCGTTTAGAATCTCTTTTGTTTTGGAAATATCGATCATATCAGCTGACTTTTTGCCCCAGGGAAGCGACAGCAAAGCTTCAATATGAGTCCGAGTCAAAGACGCCTCACTGGTATCTTGGTGCATCCTCTCCAAACGCTTGATTTGGCGCGACACCTCTTCGCGAGCTTCATCGGTCAGAGCCGCAGCTTCAGCACGTTTCCATAAATTTTCCAACTCATCTTTGCCGTCGTTGTCACCCAATTCGTTTTTAATAACCTTCATCTGCTCGCGCAAATAGTGCTCTCTCTGCATCCGGCCAATTTCTTCTTTAGCCTGACTTTGGATTCGAACCTGCATCTGATAGACTTCGATTTCACGAGATAAATATTGATGCACTCGACGAAGTCGGTCGAGGGGATTTTGAACCGATAGGATTTTTTGGGCATCGGTTACTTTCAAACCAAGATTGGACGCCACTAAATCTGAGAGGCGAGAGGGATCCGAGATATCTTCTAGGATCATTAAAATATCAGGCGAGAGAACCTTACCAAGTGATACAACTTTTTCTAGACTCTCGCGGACCGATCGCACAAGAGCTTCGAGCTCAGGAGAAGCACTTGCCACTGATGCGTCATTTAGTGCGACCACACGGACAGATGGATATCCATCTGCGCTCACGAGCTCCTGCACTCGTGCCTTGTGGAGGCCTTGAACTAACACTTTCATCCGACCATCAGGAAGCTTTCGCGTGCGCATCACTGAGCAAACGGTTCCGGTATTGTAGACGTCAAAGGGAGCTTCAAGCTTGCAGTCAAGCCCCTCACCCTCTTCACCGGCAACCTTAAAGGCAGATAGGAAGATTTTACGGTTACCCGCTAAGGCATGTTCTACTGCGTTAACACAAAGGTCCTCGTTAATGAAGACCGGCACGATCATGTGCGGAAAGACAACAATGTCTTTCAATGGAAGTAGAGGTAACTCGTGGGCGAGATCTAGAGCCGTTTGTTCGCCTATTCCACTCATTTTAAACTCCTCGTGCCTAAATGTGCCCTTACTGAGCACCGGTTAGTTGAGACTTCCTTTTACCAACGCCTCTTTTGTCGGACGGTTTCTGGAAATCTTAATTACGGTCGAAGAGCTGCACTATCTGGAGGTAATGGTGAATTGGCCAACTTGGAGGCTTTGCTTACCTATGACAGGACCTTAGAATCTTGGTCACCTATCAACTGCTACCACCTGGCACCTTCACACTTACCATGGCTGGCCGAATCAGCCTGCCATGTAATGCATAACCCTTCATGAATTCAGTGGCGACGACCTCATCGGAGACGTCACTGGATTCAATGCGCTGGATGGCTTGGTGTAGGTTTGGATCAAAGGGTTTTCCAACTGACTCCACCGGCTCCAGCCCATGCTTTGCGAGCGCATTTAGTAACTGCTTGTGTACCATGGTCATGCCGTCGTGAAAACTTTTTGGGTCTCCAGATTCCGAATGAGATGACACTCCAAACAGTGCTTTGTCGAAACTATCAAGGACTGGAATCATATCCTTCAACACTGATTCCAAGCTAAATTTGATGAAGTCGGCTTTCTCGCGCTCGAGGCGCTTACGCATGTTGTCCATTTCGGCAACGTTGCGCAGGAGTCTCTCCTTCATCTCAGCTAGATCCTTACCCATCTGCTCGACATCTACGCTGCTCTCAGTCGTCGTCGCTTGGTTGGGGGAAGCGACTGCCTCGTCAGATTGCGAGGCCTCTTCATTCGCGCGGCCGTTAGCTCCCGCGACTGGTGGTTGGTTAGTGCCGATGTCTTTATCGTTTGCCCATTCAGCGTCGTGACCCATGCTTTTTCTCCGAAATCGAGGAATTTTTTTCGATCAAGGAGGCACTATAATCACGTTTTCAGCTTAGGCAAGGTCTGAAACTCCTTTTCAAACCCCCGACGATCCATCATGACCCTATACTCTTAGGATATCGAATGATTTTCCAGATGAGAGCAGGCAGGAATTACCCACGCGAGATCCCCTTAAAACCGTAGTTTAGGTAAATCAAGCAAAATAAAAAGCATCCAAGTGAATTTTTTTGCATCTGTCCAATTGACAGTCGGGCTTAGTGTTGCTATTCCAAGAGTCCCGTTTTCGGAGTCCAAAAATTAGTCGATGACGATCTCGGTGTTCTTGTTAGTTGCTGTCAATACTGGCAGTTTTGCATTAACCTACTGAATTCTAGTGGAGAAATTCGCGTGGAAATCCAGACCCTAAGTAGCTCAAACCCTGTCAAAGTGATCCCAACCACCGCTCGTATTGAGGCCGACTCATCCCGGTATGCTTCAAACTTGCCGTTTTCGTCTGATGGCGAATTTACGGGCAAGCTCGATAGCTTCTCCCTCGAGGCCGTCGTCGAGCACAAAATCTCCAAATTCCTGGATCAAGTTGGGGGAATGTACCCAGAAGACTTGCACAGTTTGATCCTCGGAAAGGTTGAAAAGCCGCTTCTGGCACAGATCCTTCGCCGCACTGGTGGCAACCAAGTCCACGCTAGTCGTATCCTTGGGATCAACCGCAACACACTTCGCAAAAAAATGAAGATTCACTCCGTAAAGGCATAACCTGCCGTACACGGTCTTTCCCTAAATGAGAGACCGATAACCGTGAGCGCAAAAGCCCTCCTGTTCTGTCCGGAGGGCTTTTTCTGTTGCAATGTTATCTACCAAAATAAGTTAGCCATCCCCTTGGATACGCTGGTTTACGCTCGTAAGCCAACACCTTAAAGTTTAGCCCATGCCTTTGCGGGTCAGTCCTTACTGAGGAAGCCTCTTTATACGGCGTTCTAGCATGGGACAGACGGCTATGGTTCATCACTGATCCGGGGGAGCTACTGGAGCAGGTTGTAAAACGAAACAAAATTAAGCTGGCAGGCTAGCTTGATGTCGTCGATGGAACCGTGACGGTTCTTAGCAATGATAACCTCAGCCTTCCCGGCATCTTCGCTGTTTGGGTTATAGTATTCATCGCGATAGACAAACATTATAAGATCGGCATCTTGCTCAATCGCACCAGACTCGCGCAAATCACTTGTCTTTGGCCTGTGATCGGTCCTCGTATCAGCACTACGATTTAGCTGTGATAACACAATCACAGGAATATCCAATTCCTTTGCCAGGGCCTTCAAACCACCCGACAACTCGGCGACCTCCCGCTCAC
>JBIKKO010000240.1:0-4319 GCA_044360315.1 Oligoflexales bacterium | reverse complement strand
TCGTGTCGGAAGACACTCCATTCGGGAAGAGTTCTTCATTAAAATTGGAGCTTAGCTTTCTTGGCTGAATCTCCCCTCGAGACGGCACAGCTATAATGCTAAATGGGAGTCAATACTCAATAATGATTTGTTCCTCTTAAGGAAGGGGAAATCGTTATGGTTGGGCTGGTCATTAAATCGATTGTTTTAGTTTCAAATACGGGCCTGGTGACCGCCGCAGCTTACGTATGCTACGGACTTTAATGCTGCGCCTCACATCGCACGGCCAACTCGTGGTTTCATAGACTGGGCCAAAAAATGCAGAGAGAATCGGCGCGGTAAGATTTTCATGACGCACACCATTAGTCGATTGAGACGCCCACTAATAATCAGGGTCTTCCGCCCTTCTAGCGCGCGGACAGCTGTCTGTGCTACCTGATGAGCTGTCTCAACGACTGATTCAGGGGGGCGAGCGCCTTTAAATTCGGAAACCGCTTCAAATTCTGTCATTGTAGCTCCAGGGCACAATGTATAGACACGAACGTTGCTTGGCCGAAGCTCTACAGCCAAGGCCTCAGAAAATGCTACGACGAAGGCCTTGGTCGCTCCATATGCTGAATAATACGGAGTAGGTCAGGTCATAGGAATTGATGTTACAGAGCTCGCCATATCTGTTCGACGGAGCAAAGCATCGACTGAACACCTGCCTCAAGATGTAGAGGAAGAACTCGCTGCCAACCCAACGCTCCTGCTTGCACTTTATTTCTTTTTACTACAAAAGCCGGCTCATCAAATCAAGAAGGAGCTCGGTGTCAAAACAGAAGAATTATATAGGTTGGCACGGAAGCTTGAGAAACTTGGACTTGTTGAAGTGATCACGAATGAAAAGGTGAGGACTAAAGTAAAAAAGTCAGTTCGCTGGCGTAACGATGGTCCGTTAGCCAAACAATATGGGTCTGCCGTCATGAGTATCTTCTTCAACTCAGACTTTAAAGGCGAAAATGAGCACCAAGATTTCTTGACTGGCACTTTAAATCCAGACTCATTTAAAGTTTTGAAGCGAAAACTGTCAGAGCTTTTCCGTGAGTTTGATGAGTTGTCAGAGCTGGATTCAAAATCAGACCAGGAGCAGAGCGAGGTCTTTTGGCTCTATTCAGGAATACGTCCTTGGGCCCCAGTTGAGGTCATTCAATTCAATAAATGAAGCGAACTCCCACCGTTGATGACGTGCTGCCATGCGCAAACTCTTGGCACATGTCCAGTATTATTTTCATCCTCTCGGATTAAATTTGTCGAGCGCGTGTATCTATCGTGACACAGGAGTAAAATGCAGACGGACCCGACCAAAAGATGTCATAACTGCAATAAAGACCAGTTCTCCATGGTGTTCACTAATCCTTCACCCACAGCCCCACAAGTGTGCCTGTGCCTATCACCAATGTCGCAACACCCGCGCGGCCTGTAGCGACTTCGATCGAGGCCCTGATTCGCTGTTCACGAACTTGATCAGCAACCGTCTTGCCGCCAGCAAAACGCCCTCCAATGTCTGTGGCCCGCGCCGGTCGGGCCTCGGTGACAATCAGGAAGTCCCCTTCCTTTTTGTATTTTGTGATCAGCAGATCACCCCAGGAGTCCGTGTGGAATTCACCGAGAACCATCCGTTTCATCAAAGAGTCGGCCCCTCTAATTTCGTGGGGAATGAAATGCTTTGCGGCCTGTCCTTGAAAGATCACCGTGTATTTCCTGGTGCCCGGTTCGCCTTGGATCAAGTGTGTCCTAAGACGGCTTGTCGAGATGGGAACCTCCGTGGCAAACACGCGCCCTCGGGTGGCTCTGAATCGTTCTGATTCCGCGATGATGTCGATGTCTCTCTGTACGTTGAAAAAGAGCTTTCCTGACGACTTGTTGAGACCCGCGGCCACGATCTCCAACGCCTCATCTGCAGACAGCGCTTCACCTTGAGCGATCTTATTGAATGAATTTATAATCCGCTGAGGATTCATGCCATGAGCAACGGCGTCGGCAAACTTCGAAACCTTGATTCCCATCCGCTCGAGTTCCTGCCGAGGAATCCCGTTGGCCAAAAGGTCGTCAGCACTGCGATTGAGCTGCCGACCCAGCGCTTCCGCTTCCTGCCTGGACTTGATCAGCCCTTTCAGTGGAGTGACATGAACCTTGACCAGCGTCACTGCAGCTAAGGCGCCTTCTGCCGTGGCAAGAAAGGCGTTAACACCCGTTGCCCACGTCCCCTGTCCTTTGCCCGCTTTGAGTGCTGCTTCGGAAACTCGCGCGGAACTCACCGTGAGAACAATCGCGGACGCTCCCGTTTTGACGATCCGAACCTTCGATCCCAGTCCCAGAGTCGCGATGTCGCCTGCTACCTCCAGCGTTCCCATGAAGCTGTCCCATTCGCTCTTGCCCGTGACGAATATTCTTCCCGCCCCCGCGTATCCCGGAATAAAATGCGCGAGAAGGTCCACCGCGCCGACGTTTGCCTCAAAGTCCGATATCCGTTTGGGTTCATAGATTTTCGCATCAAGAACGTGTCGAATCTTTTTTTCCAGAGAAACAGTCATCGTTGACGCGTTATTTTCTAAAACGGACGATGCGAACCATGTGATGGGCTTCCAGTATTTTTCGGCGGCGCCGGCACCATGTTCTTTGGCAAAGACGAAAACACGGCTATTCATCAGCACACCACGATAGATGTCAGGCATCTCCTGCGGATATGCGTCGGGACCAATAATTTGCGAGTTGGTTGAATGCGTCAATCCGACCTCGTCTGAGATTTTCAAATTCATTTTTTGGACAGCCATCCTAAGCGTGTAGTCATGGATGCGCTGCCCACGGGAAAGCGACTCAAATAAGGCCCTGCCGAAGTCGTCGATCTGATTCACCACGGCGACTACCGCGGTCGCGTCGTTGTCATCCGCCGCGCTAGACAGGGATGCCGACTTTGACTTCGGAGGTTTGCATGACATCATTGCCACAGCGATCGACGAAGCCATCAACCACCCTAAGCGAATTCCCCAACGTGGCGTCTTGCAGGTCGCATGTGAACGAATCCTCAACGTGTCCGGTAGCATGGTCAAATACCTCCACATGGGTCTATCGGATGATTGGTATTGAGACTTGAGAAAAGTCCATCTCGCACGGCTGCCTAGCACGGGGGCGACCGCAATATTTCTAATGATTCCAATTTGCTCGCCGCGGGTCGGTCGTCATTTTGGAATGACTCGATGTTGTTTATGCCGCAGTAAGTAAGTAAAGATGTTAACCTCGGACTCCGGAATAAAGAGGAAGGTAAACGTTGCTTTTTTGGGAAAATAAAAACAATGTTTTGACCTTACGGATATTTTGTCTGCGCACCTTCCCAGTCAGGATGCTATGCTAGGCCACCTGCGCACAGAAACTGAGCAAATGTATCGAATGGACGGCCGGGGGAATCAGTGTGATAATTTTTTGCAAAAATATAGGAGGAATCTGATGAAAGCAATTTTGACTGCATCGCACCTTGTACTTGCGACATGCCACTTTGGTGCATGTGCCAAACCGCCGCAGGCTGCCTCTGGTCCGCAACAACCGGCCTCTGATTCCTCTGGCATCTCTGTCAGCGGCGAGTGCCTCCGCAAGGTCATGCAGGATCGCGGTGCGGTCATGGTGACATCCACCGCTGTACATTCGACCCCAAAAGAGGCATCAACGAAGGTGATCGAGGCCCACGAAAAGGTGAAGGCCGCAGTAAAAGCCCTTAACTTGCCTGATTACACCCCGGAGACAGAGGGCTATTCAGTCGAGGAGGAACGCGAGTACGAGAACAAGAAATGGGTGAAGAAGGGGTTTCGCGCCACGATGGCCACGCGCTTTGAAACATCTGACATCGCACGGCTTGGTGAAGTGATCGCCGCGGCAAGTAGCGCTGGAGCTGAACGTGTCGGCAGCCTGGAGACTTTTGTGTCGCCGGAAAAGATGAAGGCCGAGCGTGAGGCGTGCCTGGAGACTGCCACGCAAAACGCCGTGGCAAAGGCTGCTCGCGTTGCGGCGGGAGGCGGAGTCAAGGTCGGTGAATTGTTGCAAGTCACCGAGGGCTCAGGGCGTGGTGGTTATTTTGCTGGACCCCAGTACAAAGTAGCTAAGTCGATGATGGACGCGGCCATGGTTGCAGAGGACAGCGAAGCCGCCCCGGCTCCGGTCGTCCAGACCAAGGCAGTCGATGTTTCGGTCAGTGTTACGGCCCGGTTTGCCGTGCAGCACTAATGGTCGCTTCAGTCGTGCAGGGGAGATTGTGACCTTGCCAACAGTTTTGTTTTTTTTTCGGTGCCTGTTGTGGACAGGATATT
>JBIKKO010000336.1:0-4342 GCA_044360315.1 Oligoflexales bacterium | reverse complement strand
AAGCTTTCCGATCATACCTGTTTCTACCCATCCGAAACGGTCCTATCAAAGTTTGTTGAAGAATCATCGTATATAGATCGCCCCTTCACGTTAAGACTTGCTTTGGGTAAGCCGCATTTCGAGCCGCACTTCTTTGACCTAACCGTTCTTGAACGCTACCGGAATGACCCACGATATATTTATTGTGTGAGTGACTCACATGGGCACATCTCTGTCACGGGAACGCCGGAAAAGCCCTCTAGTCTCCGTGCATCTGATCAGGTTTTCCTCAAAACGTTTGGCTTCGGACACAACAGAGAGGTGAGTTGCCGAGTGGTTGTTGTTTACCTTCGTTACCTGAGTAGGTTGAGTTCGGAGCATCAGAAGATATGGAGGACGTATTCGTTAGATGGGGAGTTTTATGTTCATCCCTCTTATCAAGCTACTACGAAAGGCGAATGGATCGATGCAATCGGAGTTTTTGACGCAATTAGAGCGGAACTAATTTGTATTAATGACATGTGTAAGCTTATCGGAAAGCCCAAGTTGTTTTGCGAGGACTTTAGAGAGTTAGATTTCCCAAAGCATTTTGCTTTCCTTCTTCGCCCGACCTTGAAGGAATTCCATGATTTCATAACGGATTTGGAGAAAATTATTGTCGAGAATATTAACCGCGAGTTTTTCACTAACGACATTTCGTTTGAGAGTGAAACTCGCAGACCCGATGGTAAGATCGAGGTTAAGCAAAAGGGTACAATACAGCTACTTGAGGACTGGCTGCGCAGCTACTACCGAACCAGCGAACCAAGTAGACATCAAGAGCTAATGCAAATACCTCGAAAAATCAGAAAACTGCGCCAAGCACCAGCACATAAGCTAAACGATGACATCTTTGATGCTACGCTTCTTAAAGATCAAAGAGATCTCATCACAGAGGCTTATAGCTTTGTGCAATGCCTTCGCATAGTCTTCAAGAATCATCCGATGGCGAGAGGCTACGAAATTCCGGCGAGGCTAGCACAAGGCAAAATCTTCACTTTCTAATGAACGAACCTGAGTAGCTATCAAGGTATTATTACATTCGTGTTTTGTACCTTTGGAGCGCCGCGTCAACGCACATATTAGCTTTTGAACGCTTCAGAATGGCCGTCAAAATACCTTACGGAGCGATAGATTCAATTGCTATATGATTAGCGTGTGGCGTCGATAACCTATTAATTTCAATCGATAAAAGTCGAGCCTCAGAAAGGGCAGGACGCGCTCCTCATTTCTGTCCCTGGTCTATGTGGTCATGGGGCAACTCCTGGACTCGTTGAGCCGTCTTACAGCTACTTGATTGCCTGGAGATGTAAATTGCCGACAAGAAGGTGTGTCAGTGGGTGAGCTAACCCCTCTAATTCGTTGCTTTTTGATGAGTTTGGTATATCCTTTGACCAACGCTACAAGATTAGCCAAATCCTACCAGCAATTTGACCGACCCATACGGAATGCTGCACATGAGGTCGGTCAGCCAAGGCATTAAAGCTCGGCATGATGGACCATTCAGAAAGGTTCAGCAGACGCTTGTGGACCAGAGGGCGCTAATAGGGAAAGTAAGCAAGAATGAGAATTGAAGAACTCAGACAAGATGCAATCGTGAGAGGTCCTCTCTTTCCCGAACCGATTCAAATCGTCTTAGTGACTCCGCTGGGTGCCTCTATCAAAGTCGTTGGTCGTGGACTTAATACGAATCAAGTAAGAGATGCGATCCTTACACCAGAGCAGATTGCACAGCTGAGAGTAGATCCTCCTGTTACTCAGTTCGATGGGGACCCGCGGCATTTCAGGCTTGGCATAGAAGCGCAGCGTCTTGGTCTTGCTTACGAGTATGATCCTTATTTCTCCCTTTCTATTGCGAAGGTGGACCCTCTCCCTCATCAGCTCGAAGCGGTGTATGACTATTTTTTAAAGCTGCCACGCATTCGGTTTCTCTTAGCTGACGACCCCGGAGCGGGAAAAACCATTATGGCGGGACTGCTCCTCAAAGAGCTGAAAGCTCGTGGCCTCGTCAGACGAGTGCTGATAGTCACACCCGCGAGCCTCACGTTCCAATGGCAGCGTGAAATGAAAGACAAGTTCAGAGAGACTTTTGAGATCATCCGTGGAGATCAACTTCGTGCAAATTACGGAATGAATCCGTGGCAGGAACGGGACCAGGTGGTCACATCTATTTCATGGGTATCCCGTGTTGATGACGCAAAAGAGAGTTTGCTCCGGTCTCGATGGGATTTGGTCATTGTGGATGAGGCTCACAAGATGTCGGCCTATGCACACGATAAAAAGACATTGGCCTATCAGTTAGGTGAGTCTCTTTCGTCCATGACGGATCATTACTTGTTAATGACCGCCACGCCGCACAAAGGAGATCCAGAAAACTTTTGCCTCTTCCTGTCCCTCCTCGACCGCGACGTATATGGAAACGTGAAGAGTCTGCAAGAAGCCATGCGGCAGAACGAAGCGCCGTTTTACGTTCGCCGCACGAAAGAAGCTTTGGTCTCATTTCCCGATGCTGAAACGGGGGAAGTTAGAAAACTCTTTACTAAGCGCGTGGTAAAGACAGCCGCGTTCGAGCTTGATGGTGAGGAACTTGATTTCTACGACCAGCTTACGCACTACGTTGAGGACCAGTCGATAAAAGCTTCGCTGGATGACTCTGCCCGTGGTCGAGCCGTGGCGTTCACCATGGCGATGCTTCAAAGACGTATGGCTTCCACTGTATACGCCGTACGCCGTAGTCTTGAGCGCATGGTCGAGAGACGGGAAAAAATCCTGAGGGACCCTGAAGCATACCGAAAGGAGCAGATTGAGAGGCGTATTCCGGACGATTTTGACGATCTCACGGAAGAAGAGAAGGAAGAGATCATCAGTCAACTGGAGGACGTTGTTGCTTCAGTTGATCCAGCATCACTCAAGGAGGAAATTGCCGCGCTGCAGAAACTGATCGATCAAGCGAGAAGTCTTGAACGAAGGGAAGTTGAGACGAAACTGACCAAGCTGAAGAGTGTTTTAAGGGAAGAGGGCTTCTTTGAAGATCCGAGTAAGAAGCTACTTGTCTTCACTGAACACAAAGACTCCTTGGATTTCCTCGCTGGAGACGGGAAAGATGGTCGCCCTCTTGGTAAGCTTAGGGAATGGGGCCTGACAATCACTCAGATTCATGGAGGTATGAAGATCGGAGATAGGGACACTCCAGGAAGCAGGATCTACTCCGAGCGTGAATTTCGGGAGTCTGCCCAGATTTTAGTCGCCACCGAGGCCGCAGGAGAAGGTATCAACCTTCAGTTCTGTAATGTCATGATTAACTACGATATTCCGTGGAATCCGGTACGCCTCGAACAGAGAGTAGGTCGTATTCACCGATACGGACAGGAACATGACTGCCTAATATTTAATTTCGTCGCCCAAAACACTAGAGAGGGCAGGGTTCTTCAGAAGCTTCTAGATCGCCTAAGAGAGATTCGCGCTGAACTTGGGACCGACCAAGTTTTTGATGTAGTTGGGGAGATTCTGCCATCCAACCTAGTTGAAAAGCTCCTACGAGACATGTACGCCCGGCGCACAGACGAGAAGACTGTTGCCGATAGAATAGTGCGAGAAGTTGATCCGCAGCGCTTCAGAGCAATTACGGAATCTGCATTAGAAGGCTTGGCTAGGCGCGAGCTTAACTTGTCAGCAATCGTAGGTCGCTCAATTGAAGCAAGAGAACGCAGACTTGTCCCGGAGGCGATCGAGAAGTTCTTTGTTGAAGCGGCCCCGATTTCAGGTATCCATCCTAAGGAGATCTCCGCGCATTCACACTTTTATCGAGTAGGTAAAGTTCCTCGGTCGCTTCTTCCGCGAGGCTCGGACATGGAGCCTCGATTTGGCAAGCTTGGCAAAGAATACGGAAAAGTAATATTTGATAAACAATTCCTGAAAGCAGACCCAACTGCCGAGTGGGTTACACCAGGGCATCCTCTCTTTGAGGTAGTGAGGGAAGACGTTCTTGCGCGTGTTGATGACAACCTTAGGAAGGGCACTGTATTTTTTGATTTGAACCGCGCAGACCCGTATTTCCTGGACGTCTACGCAGCGTCCGTAAAAGATGGTCGTGGCAACACCTTACATCGTCGGCTCTTCGTAGTTGATACTAAGCACGATGGTGAGATGTCGCTGCATCAACCCACAGTGTTTTTGGAGATCTCTCCTGGCGAGACAAGAGGCGTAGTTGACCTACTCTCTATGTCACCCCAACCTCAGCGGGAATTAGTGGAGCAAGTCCTGTTTGATCGAGCCTTAAATCCGTGGCTACAAGAGCTTTCAACGAACAGACTGAAAGAGATTA
>JBIKKO010000085.1:0-13630 GCA_044360315.1 Oligoflexales bacterium | reverse complement strand
TCCATAAAGACCAGATCCCGCCGGAGCGCGCAGCACTGCGTCTGCAGCCTCGCGCCAATCCTTGGAGGACTTCAGAGATTGCAAGGCCGCGGTCGGGTTGTCTTCGGGTAAACCAAACCAGGTTCCTGAATAGTAAGACGCAACTTTTTCTAAAATCTTGCTTAACATTGCATCTGCAAAATCTTTTGTCTCAGGCCGAAGCGCTGCGCGACAAAGACTGGCCACGACGGCAGGTAAAGACACTGTGCGAACATCCACAAAGGCCTGCTCTGCGCGATCCTGCCCGCTGCCCCGGTGATCATAGCGCTCGTTGAATACGACTGGCCGCACACGGTTTAACGACGAGTCAGATGGTGAGAAGAAAAAGCGAGGGAGTACACTCGTTTTGTATTCAAAATAGCGACGCGGGTACACCAATGCTCGGTCGGACGGAAAAGCCTGCAAGCCAGCAAACAATTTAGCGGCGAGATGCTGCATGATTTGTGGTCTAAGCGCGGGATGCTTTTGATAGGTTAACGCGGTTTTCTTCTTCTCCCAGTAGTTGTCAACAAGAATCCAGTTACCAAAATTGATATCGCCCAAGACCGTATCACTCTGATAATTCCAAATCAACGACGTCAGCATATGAGCATTGGTTGCCTTCACCAAAGCCTGCATCAACCTAAGTCTAAAGCCTCTCGACTCATAACCTCTGGCGTCGCGTGCTGACATAAGAAGGATCGTATCCGTGAGCTCGTCATCGTTATCGACCCCCCATCCCTGAGATCCTGCAATCAATTCAAACACGCGCACCGCAAACTCCTGCACATCAAAACCAGATGGAGGTTCAGCCAGTAGAAACTGAACCTCTACCGGACTGAGAGTTTGAGGAGAGTTTGACTGAGCGTCCTGAACAATCATCCCACGCTGGCGTCGCAACAGGGGAAAGATCGTGGGACGACTTGGGTAACGCTCGGTTAAAATTGGGAGAACTTCCGTCTGTGGACCATAGTATTGATTATACTTACGCATAAGCCTCAACAAGTCCTGCTCAAGCTCCATGAGGTCCCGGCGACCGGACTCACCTTGCATAGTTGCCGCGAGTCCATCAAAAATCCGAGCTAGATAAGTTGACTCCTCGACAGGCCAAGACGAAAATTTATCTTTCCATTCTTCAGATGACTGCAGGTCTTCCTCGTGTCGCCTCATCTCTTCGCGAAGCAAAAAAACTGGACCAGCGGGGCCAACAGCATTTTCCGTGGTTTTCATAATCGACATGACTGCGTCGAGGGTTGACTTGCTGCCTCGATCCTCCCCCGTGGTTGGATCAAACCCGAGCTCAAGAGAGGACTTGACATCGTAAGATCTTAACATCCCTTGGACCATCTGCTTTAAAAACTGAGCCGGGTTACGTCCCGTTGCAACGTAATCAGCCAGAAATGGAGCCATCATCGTTCTTATCATTCCAATCGGCATCTGACGAAGGGCCTGCAACTTGTGATAGGTATCACCGTTGAAGTAGCCATTGCGCTTCAGATAACTGGAGATCGCTGTTTTACGAACACTCGCTAAAAGTTCAGGTTCAGGATTTAACTTTTCGATCAGCCTAGCCCACATGAACCCGAGCTCATAGGCATTCGACTTGAACGCTGTATTGATAAGATCACTTGCCACTTTAAGCTGCGGCTCTCCGCACAGTGCTAACTGGGCTCGCGCCAGGTTCATACAGCCCCGAAGCTGTTCTAACTCTGATATCACACTGCAAGTAGGTGTTGGCTTGCGACACACCTCATCGGGGGTTCGATCTAATAGCTTAGTAAGATAAACAGTTCCATCCGGGCGAAGAGCTTCGTTACGATCGGCGGCGGCGTTCCAAAGTTCCGCAATACGAACACCACGAAGCCCATTCATCGTTCCCTGCCATTCCGAAGCTTTAGCGATCCGATTAAGTAACGTAATCCGGGACGGCGGAGGTAAGTCCCGGAATGCGGGTGACGTCTTTAGAACACGAACATACTGCGACATTAGGCCCGCTGCAAAAGGCGCTGCAAAGCTAGTCCCGTTGGCAAAACTTCTCAGCTTTACGTTACCGCACATTTTCTCACGAGCTGGCTGTCGGGATTGCTGAGCACTATTAAAAAGATAAATGTCAGCACCAGGAGCAGACAACACGCCACTGGTCGAAAAGCTTGCGAGCTCTCTGGTTGAGTCAATGGCTGCAACTCTCAGATAAGGGCCATCAAGATCAAAGGTCTGCCTTGCACGAAAGTTGTCATTACCGGCCGCCTTGACGACCAGGCAACCTTTTGCAGCCAGAAGATCATGAAGCTTTTTTGTTTCAATGCGATTTTCATCAAGCTTAAACCCCGCCTCGTCCAACCGCCCACCCCAACTATAATTTAAGATCGTCACACCAGATGGATCGAGATTTTGTAGGCACGAGTTGTAGATGGCCGTTTCAGCATCATTAGGTGAAACCCCGTCTGAAAATTGCTTTGTAATGCGATAGACTTTAAGTCGCACGTTTTGAGCAACGCCGACGCCCTCGCCCCCCGCAATCACACTAGCCACCATGGTGCCATGTCCGCCGGTATCAAGCGCAGGATCTCCCACATACGACGCGCCAGTGCCAAAAGCCTTGTAAGGTTCCGCAGCAGCAAGAGTCGGGTGTCTATCTCCAGGCACAATGCCTGGCAATGCTTGAATGCCGCCAATCACATTAAAAGACGATGCCTGAGTCATATCGAGGCCCGTATCAAGAACTGCAACATGGGCAACCTCGTTATTTCCCATATTACGTAGCTTAAACGCCATTAGATCCGTATCCGCCGAGAGTTGGCCCCAATGCTTTGCCTTATCGTTCGGACAACGCTCCATCAATGCGGGGGTCAAGGACACATCAGCAGAAAACGGCGAACTGGCGAGTTCGCGTGATCGGGGTCTACAATTGACTAGGCTCACACCTAGTAATCCGATGGCTGTATGACAGACAAACTTCAATAGACACGATTCTTTAGGCATCATTCAAACTCCAAACCGGGAAACCGTTGTGACGGAGTAAAGACAGCAAATCAAAAAAGCTAAGGGTTACTATCTTTATGACATGCCAGACCTAACCTGGTCAAGGGCGTCAGCAAACAAGCGACATCAACCAGTGCTCTATTATGCGTCCCGTTTTAGAGCCAATGACGCGGAAATTACTTCGAGTTTTTCTTAGGCGGCCAAAGACGGTTTTGCATGGTGTTTGCGGCTAAAGGGCTCGCAAAAAAATAATCCAGAAAAAGCCCAAGGGATCGGTCAAAATTGTGAACAACATTCAACACAGCACTGTCTGCGCCTTTAAATGCATACCGCTCGTCACTGACATCCATACCAGGATGCGTCTCCAATGTTGATACGGCCACAAAAAATGGCGACGACCGGGTTTCCTTCGTCCTCAGAAAACCAACCAATCCACGCATCATCTGCTCGTCACTATTACCCTTCAGTCCAAGCCCAGGCGACGATTCATCTGGCAAAAACTCACGTAAAAATTCATCATAGAAATACCGTCGCGCGAATCCGACCTCTTCCATCTGATCATCAAAGTACGTCTCATTGGGCTGTGAATAACCCAAAAAAGTGGTCTCATAACCTTGTTCGTTTAGAACGTGTGGCAAACAACGCATCGCGCCACTTTCCAGCTTAAACTTGGCGTGATCCCAAACCGTATGGGAGATACTTGGATAATTTGAGCAAAGCTGGCCGCGCACACCGACAATCGTAGGGAATACGTGATTGTGGTACTGGTCAATCGTCAACCCTTTTTCCTCAGCAAAACGATTGATATGAGGAGTCACTGATCGCCATCGTTCATGATAAATCCCAACTAAATCAGCCGATAGACTCTCCACGAACAGGACGATCATATTGGGCTTAGCCGCTCCAATTGCCGCAAGCCCTGGCGATGCCTCTACACGCTTAAACGGAAAATCGTTTCCAGGATTGAGATCAATACCAAGCCGGACAGCCATAGTTAGGTCTGCAGAAAAGAGAATAAAACTGCGTTGTCTGGATACCGATGACCATAGCAACTAAGCCAACACGGATCCCTTTGGCGACTGAACCTGCAACGTTAAACACGTACAAAAAAAGTGCCAAAAAAGCGTTTTCAATCAGGATAAAACTAAACGCAAACGGCGCATTCAAAACAAGATGTAGACCACCTGCTGCGACCTCTTTGGCATAAATAAAGTAAAAGTAAAATACTGACGCAAAAAGACCCCACACCAGACAAAACAAACAAATTTTGACTGCGACACTCAGATACTGGTTTTCGCCACCCTTTGACACACCCTGACCTTGGACTTTCACCTACACCCGCTCCTGTTGACCCTGCCAAGCTACCAGCAACACACCCTCACGAGTTGATAGATGTCGGCACGCCTCATCCTTGCTCTGCCCCCAAAGCTTATCCAATTTAAACTGTGTCGACAATTTATTTAGATCCATTCCCCTTTCAAAAACAGCGAAGGGTCTTGCACAGACAGCAAGACCCCTCTTTTTTGAAGCTCGTTCGTATCTCCGTCGACGTTAAGACCCACCCACTTGGATGGCGCCAACATCATTGCGACCACTGCGCGGATTACCGAAAAAATCCTCGGTCACACCTTCACTCACCTCACCAAACCCAACCAATGGAGAATCAGCTAATGGCCTTACCCAGTCAGCCGTCGTGTACAGCATCATATCGATCCCACGGAAATCGGTTTCAGAAAAACGTCCGTAGCCCGCGTAGTTTTGATTGTTCCCAAGAACCGCATTATGGCTACTTTTAAACCTTTGATACTCGTTATCCTTGACCGACACTCCAACCGCATAATTGGTCACGATTGAATTGTGTAGAGACAAATCAACAGTTTTAGAACTTGAATAACGCGCGCCAGTCTTCTGGTTCAAAGTGACTGCCGTCCGCGTCCCGTCACCATAAAAGGTGCAATTGCGCATCTCAAACACACCTGAAGCTAAACGATTTTCGGAGCCAATACTGGAGTTTTGTTGAGTTACCACAACGACCCCTTTATTGAAATAACTATTCTGGACAAGATATTTTGACGTGTAATCACTGCTATCGTTAAATCCTGAAGGGTAGCCAAACTGTACGCCAAGGGAATCTCTGACTTCAACACGGTCGAGCAAGCCCATCTTAACCCGTCCGCCTATCACAATTTTATCAGCAGCCACGGCGCTTAAGGTCAGATTGGAATCTTTCCCTAAATCTATCTCCAGCATCTTGACCTCTATATCCCTGATGGTCACATTGCCGGTTACGCCCAACGTCAGATTATTGAGACCCACGGGACCCCGTGCTCCTTGACCGACGATGGTGATAGAAACCGTATAACCAGATAGATTCACGTCCCCCGCTTCACCGACAATACAAAATGTACCATTTGGCATCGCGATGATACCTTCTTGGAGGGTGGCATAATCACCAGGCACATTGGCACCACGACAGGGGCCTGGAGATACGGTGCCTGGCTTGTAGGGTAGGCCCGCAGCCTTCAGAACGACAAGATAGTCCACAAGGGGCATGGCCAAGAATTTTTCACTGGTCAGCAGTGAATTATAGTAGCGAGTATTGATCGAATTGATCTGACCCATCGCAATCGCTTCCGCATAAATAGCCTCATGCAGAATTAAGCTTGCCTTGACCTCGGGCGATGACGCCTCCCAGAGATCATTGTTGACTGTGAATAATTTATCACCTGGAAACTCCGGATCTTTACGGATGGCAAACTGCTCGAGAGTGCATCCTCGTGGCAGCACGATGTGCGCGGAGTCTGGGATATCAACTAACGTGATCCCCGAAAGAAAGGCCGTGTCACGGGCAAAATTGCGGACAAAGCCTTTGAGCATTTTTTGCCGATGGGAATCTACAACCGCCAATCGGTCGATCACAGCCAAAGCTATGGCCGTTGGATCGCTCAAGCCCTGAGGCAAAGCAGGCTGAATGTTACGCTGCACGCGCCCTTCAAACTGATCGAGCAATTCAGTACTAATAATCTCATTTGAACTACCGCGGCAAACAATCAAGTCTCCGCCGTTACCGCGTATGTCTTCCGCATAAGCCTGGGGTTGGGCTAAGCCCACGGTGATAAGACACCCAATGATAAAGTTCTTAACGATATTCACAATAAATCCTCCATTTAAGGTTTGCTAATTTTGGTCACAGGAACAAACTGCACATTCAGGTTGTACACCTCCGTCAGCGCTAGGCCTTGTTTGGTTATGTCACGAATACTGATTAAAAATTCCCGAATCTTTGACTGCACTATTGGTAGTTGGCTTTGATCAAACGCTACCGTTAATGCCGAAAAATCTCTAAGCGACGTATCAACATGATCCAATGCAAACAATGCCTGCTGAATCGACTGGCGATGCGACATACGAATAGCCCGATCTCTCATCTTTGAAGCACCTGACATTTGATCACCAGACATCACGGCTTCGACGTTTCTGACGAATGCTCCACCTTGCCGCCGGATTAACCGCAGTGCTTCGAGACGCTCCAAGGCATCTTCGACCTCAATCCGCGAAATCCCCAATCGCAACGCCATCCATCCCGAATCAGACTGAAAGTCAGACGTGTTAAGCAAACTTAAAATTGCGTAATGATGCCATTCGGCAATCGCGCGAAACTCGTCTTGGGCAAGGCGGCGACTCTTCTCTGGTTTCATCACCGAGTCATAGGAACGTATGAGGCGCAACTCAGATTCTGTGAGATCCAGTCTACAAACAAGCCGACTGATCAATCGTGTGGTTAAAGATTTCTTGCCTGCGAAGATCTCCGACAGCGTTGAGACCGCAACACCCACATCGCGCGCAAAGGCGCGTAACGAATAATTATGGTTCTTACGTCGTCGCTCCATGTATGTCCGCCGCATACCTGCAAGGACTGCATCGATGCGATCAGACTGCGTGCCGTCTTGCTGCTTCTTGGACTCGTCAGACAACTCGTTATCAAGTGACGGAGCCGCTAAAGATTTGCCCCTAGAGCGTCCTATGGATGCCCCGGACTGGGGCCTCTTTGGCCGCCTTGTCCCAAGTGGAGATTGATCCAAACGAATCGACACAATGACTCCCGTCAATAATCTGCAAAAACCCTGTAACCTGCTCTCTGCAAGAGCGCCAACACTAATGTGGACAGAGAGGTAACACGAGGGAAAGGAATGGATCAAGGAATTTAGAGAACAATCTGTTCGCAAAATTCGATCTTGCGAACACTCAGCGGCCCGAGGCAAGGGTAACCCCATACATTGCCGCGCCTTAAGACCTGAATGAATAAATATTGGGCAAACCCAGGCTAATCAACAATGATGCCATGACCCAAAAAGACCGAGTTTGAAGACCCACTGGTTGAATAGACGGTATTGGTCACAGGTGCACCGGTTGTTTCATAGTAGACTTTAAGTTGCGGGGTATCCGCAACTCGGTCTTGAATGTAGAAAATACGAAGTTTCCCATTTGACTTCACACCGACCTGCGGGGTGTGGATAGCCTGACCAGCCCCATTGGCTGCAACAGTTGTTGCAGCAGACCACGCACCACTTTGCCGTTTCTTGTACTGCAAGTCTCCACTCCCATTCCAGTAGGCCACATAACCGATGCCATTGTGGACGGCGAAACCAAATTTAGTATCGTGTGCTAGCACCGGAGCTTGAACCGAGATACTAGAGGTGACAGCCTCATAAACCCATGCTGTTCCATTATGATAAGCATAGACGATCTCTGTGATCGGCGTTGCCTCAACAACCTGACAGTAATAGACCACATGGGGACGACCATCCCCCGCGACAGCATCGGTGGTCGCAGCCAAAAATGAAACATCTGTACATGTCTTTGTCGTATCACTTCCTAATTTTGTGGCTGCTCCTTCTGCGGCTGCACTCCATGTGTTTCCATCTGGATCAAACTTATAGTACTCGGGTTGCAGGTAGCCACTGCCGTCAGGTCTTACAAAAAAGGAGTGAACCGTACTTGACCCATCCTTGAATGCAGATAAAGCACGTGGAGGGGGCTCACCTGAGGTTACGGCACTGATCAATCCGGTCGATTGCTGGGTCGACCAAGAGCCTGGACTTCCCTCACTCCAGACTCGACTAAGAATCTGAGCCGAATCCGGTGAAGCGTCACTGAAAGCTGTTCCAAGAGACACCACCCGTGTGGTTGCCCCATCCAGCACCACCGTCGCTGGACTCGTGAGTGCATTGCCTGCCCCCGAAACTAGGCCTGACGACGAAATGGAGTCCCCGACTGCTGTATCAGAAAACAAGGCGGGATTCGATACATCCAACTTAGACATTTTATGCACAAGCTGATTCGTCGATTCATTGATCGTACCAATCGTAAACCAAACAAAGTTATTCGCGTCCGCAGCAATCGATGCACCCTTTAGCGTATACCCAGCACCTGCAGAGAGAATGGGACTTACGTTAGAGGTCCACTCACCGACGCTGGCCGGATCTCCGACGGCATACGATGCAGAACCGGAGGTCGTATCGTACAAGACAAGATAGTTCGCTTCAGCGCTTGATGATGCTGTGGCTTGGACTTTGCCAGAGTAAAGACTGACCTGATTTGCCCCATCACGAACCATGACGTTGTAGAAATACTGCGAGCCTTGGGTGAGGCCAGTTTGCACAAGAGAGGTTTGGTTTGTGGTCCAATTAAGCCTTTGCGTGGCGTTCTGGCACTCGGTGATCGTATCGATCTCAGCGAGAGAACCTCCCTCACAGACATAGTACTGTAGGCTCGCCGCCGCCGTGACGTCATCCGTCGCTGCCGCCCAATTTAATGTAAACCCGGTGGCTGTCACATTCGTTGCAGCACTAAAGGCCCCCGCCGTCGGAGCAACAGTATCAATCACAAGACTTTTGCTTCCACTCAAACTTTGAGCCCCGCCTGGAGTTGGAAGCGTCAAAGTCGCAGTCTTTCCCGAGGCACCTTTGATGGTTCCACTGTTTAAGGTCAACGCTGCGCGACTGACATAGTCAAGATCTAAGGAGCCATGACCTGAGACAACGGTGTAATTAAACGTCAGGGCTGTGGTCCCAGAACCAGTAGTATAACTCGCTGCCGCGTCTTGATTTCCCGTTTCCAGGATAAGTATTGGCGATCCGGTAACCATGACAACATCAGAAAACGTGACCGTTACAGGAATGACGTTGCCAACGGCATAGGTCCCATCACTTGCGGATGACGACACCTGTGTCACATTGAGGTCCGCGGCTGCGCCACCGATGGCCGGAGGTGTATAGGTCTCGGTCGCACATGATGCAAGGTCCGTCACACAGTCTTCGTAAGCCTGAGCGTACACCGAAGAAAGTAGATCTTCCGCAATCACCGCACTTTCGACGCTATCAGCTGTGCGCAAGGCGTCGGCCTCGGTTTGAAAGGCCACTTTAACCGGATCAAAGCTCTCAGACGCTGCGGCCATCAAAGCTTCGTAAGCCACATCAATTGCAGCCGACTCGACAGAACCAAGATCTGGCGACGTCCAGTGAGCCAAGACAGCAGGAAGTATCGACTCAGCTTTATCGCCATACATGGTTTCATAGGTCGCATCAATGACTGCCGTTGACGTTACTTGCTGCGAAATGCCATCGGACTCAAGGGCTGCAATTTTTGTAGCCGATGCCGTTACCAGATTTTTAGCCAATGCTACAAGATCGATGGCACTTACCGGAATATCTGGTCTATCCTTCATTTGCACCACGGCTGAGTGAACTGACTTAGCAGAGACGACTAAATCAGCGATCGAAATTTTCATTTGATTTAAAGCAGAAAGAGACGCTGGATCGCCGCTCCGCGCTTCTTTGGCGACGATTTCAAGCAGTTTAGCCGCAATGGTCGATGGACCATCCGCAATAAGCCGAACGGCATCGTCGCCGGTGCGATCTCGCAACGGCGGTGGCAAAGCGACGCCAAACTGTTTATCACCAGAAACGCTTGTGATTTTTAGCCGTGAGTAGCTGTTGGCACCGATGCGCACGTTGAACTGAAATTTATTCGTCGCAAACTCCTCACTGTAGACAAGTCGCTCATGTCCTGAATTACCCTGAATCACGTAAACTTGGACTAAATAGCCCGACGCGCGCGCAAGATTCACCCCTCCAATCTGAACGGATTCATCGGCTTGCGTAAACTCCGTAGGATCATCTTCCTTAATCGTACCAGACACCTCCACAGTCTTATCGTTACTGGAGGCCGACAAACCTTGACCTCGCTTGCACCCGACCATGGCCGTCAACAAAGCGATGACTAATACCAAGTCCGAGCCGCGCCACACGTCCCGTCTTTGTTTGATACAGTCTGGAAATACACCGGTGTTGATAGCCCACCTCCGTTATTTTGAGGCATCGGAAAAAAGGGCAAGAAGATTTAACGATTTTCAGTCATTATGGGTTTAAACGCCGAATTTTTTGCGCAACCCTCTAATAACAAATAGCTTTGGCAAGATCCTAGAACAGGCATGTTAGCGTATACTACGGGCTAAATACTCGTAGCCCGTTTGACATCAGGAAGGCAGAGACGAAGCTTTCACCGGGGGGAGCAGGGACGATCCTCCTCCAACGCCTCTGCCCCCATGACATAATCCGACTTAAACATTTACGTCATGCCGAACGCTTGTTTCCACGCCACTCAATTCGAATTTTAGCGCCCTCGGGCGGTGGTGCCGAAAACGACATAGTTCCCGTCGAAGCATCGTATCGATAGTTAGCACTCGTGACTTGGCTGCCGTTTACGAGAACCTTCAAGTGCTTGATGTCAGCATTTGGTGCAATGTTAAATGTGGTTCGCAGGGGCGTGCTTGCTTTGTACTTTACAATCACCACACTGTTGTCGGCTGGTCGTGTGACAAACACTGCCTTTCTTGCATTCGGATCATAAGAAACACCACCCACGGATTGACCGTTGACGGTTGCCATCAGCTGTCCATTGGCCGGCTCTTCTGGCATATCGAAAGCATTGGTGACAATTCCCGAGGCCCCACTGCGATAGCTAACAGAAATCGATGCCCCCAATGGAGGGTTTGTCGTAAAGCGCACGTTTCGACCGTTCAATTGATACGCAGACCAAGGCTGCCCATTGACTGTTATTCTGAATGTTCCGTTGTCCGGCTGACTCTTCAAAACAAAATCAGCTTTCAAAATCTGTGCAACATCTCTTGATATCTTGCTTAACGTTGCAGAATAATCATTATCGCATATAGAACCCCATGTTCCACCAGTCAGTTGCACTGCCTCTGCCACACGCGTCGCTTGCTTTAAGGCAGTCGGACATTGGGCCGACGCTACTGATGGATGCCAAAATATTCCGTACACTCTCGCATCTGTTCCAACCCGTCTAACCGTGGACAATCTATCAATCAAGTAACGGGCATCTGCGTCGGCTTGCCCTGAACAACCATATCCATTTTGGCTATCGATATGGCAATTATCTTCATCAGTCAAAATGACGACGGCAACGGTAGAATTGGGACGCAGCCACGAACTACCACCCCAGTTGCAGGTTAAGGCGTAGGCTGCATTTAAAAACGGACGTTCGATGCCGTCACCGTTAACTCCGGCACCACGCACCCGGTTTTGAAACGTCGCATCCGGTCTAACGTCCTCTTTTCGGATCGGACTGTAAGGGCACGCCCCTAAAAACCGATAGCTATCATCAGGATCCGTTGTTGTCACCAGGATCCGCCAATCGGAGTCACCAATCGAAGACAATAGCGGAGCCATGCGAGTCGCCAAGTTTGCCTGCTCCTGCTGCATCGAGCCACTGTTGTCAACCACGACCACGATGTCAACGATGCCCTTTTGTGTAACACTGTAGCTTTCGCTTCCTGTAGACCCGGCAGAGCCTTGCTTAAACTGAACTTGGCGTTCCTCACGGACAAGCTGCGTGAACTCAACTGACTGCAGGGGTGGCAAAGCCGCGGCCCGTTCAGACTCCGCCGTAAACTCGTTGGTTTTACATGCAATGAGTTGGGTCATCACGAGGGACATCAAGATAACATGCTTCATAGGCCAGTTCCTCTAATCAGCTAAAAGTTGCCTAAGTATCGGTTTTTTGGGGCTTAAACTTTAATAGCAAGATTTTTAGTCTATTTTACCTTGACAATTCAGTCACTTATAAATACGACGTCCTCTCAAATTGCGGCGAGGTGTACCATGACCGACTCCACTAAATCTTTCTGGATGATGACTCCACCAATCACCGGAACTCAGACCGCCCCTACCGATGGCGGAATCGCCGTCATTGGCTCTGGGTTGTCGGGGGCAAGTGTTGCTTACTGGCTGCTCGAGCAAGGCATGGACGACATGACCATCATCGACTTTGAACAGGAAAAAGCTGCCACCTACCGCAACTGCGGGCATATTTTATATGGAACGGTCGAAAGTATGATGGCACTCACCGCGCTTCATGGTGAGGAAATTGCTACGAAAATATGGGCTTACTCGATCGATATCTGTCATGAGGTCCGCGATACCATTCACAAGCTCAAACTTGATGCGGACTATCGACAAGACGGCTACCTCGTCATCTCAATTGACGACGTTGAAGATCGAGAGATTCAACAGTCGATTGCCTTGTTAAACCGTCATGGTTTCCAAAGTCGCTACGTCGAACCTCGCGAGGTGGAAGGTTTAGGCTTTAAAAACACCCGTGGCGCCCGCTTTGAACCAGGCAGCGCCCAAGCCCATCCCGTGAAGTTTCGAAATGGCTTAATCGAACATGCACTGCGCCGAGGTACCAAATACGTGTCGGGCGTCCAAGTAACGTCTGTCGAGGAATCGGGTGACTTTGTTGAAGTCAAAAGCCAGTATGGAGTTGCAAGGTATGACGCCGTTGTCATTGCGGCCAACGCTTATTCGCCTCTTCTTTCACGATTTTTTGCTGAAAGAAAACTCGTTGATCCCTTTAAAGGTCAGATCATCACCTCTAAACCTTTACGGCACGATTTTAAAGTCAAATGCCCCCACAGCTTTGACCATGGTTATGAGTATGCCATTGTCACTGAAGATAATCGTCTCATGATTGGTGGATGGCGCAACAACACCCCTGGTGGTGAAATTGGCACCTACGACGTGATGCCGAACCAGATGGTAGAGATGGGACTTCAAAAATTCGTGCAAGATCATTACGCGATCAGGGAACAGATCGAATGGGAATTCAGCTGGGCCGGAATCATGGCAGCATCACGAACTGGCTTTCCGTTTATTGGTCCGACCACAAGCCCCCGCATCTTTGCATGCGCTGGATACACAGGACACGGATTCAGCTGGGCTCACGGCAGTGCCAAGCTACTGGCCGACATCATGGTTGGAAACCCCATCCCAGATGTCGCCAAATACTTTAATCCCAAAGCCTAGGACGTCCCGCTCATCTGAGCAGCCATATTCATCAATGGAATTTCTGATAATCTGTGAGCGAGAACAGGATCTTGCTGCTCCACCTCAGCGCGCAACATCATAAATCTTGGCATGGCTTTGTTCATCCAACGCTCTGCAATCCACGTCCTTGTTGAGTCAATCGCCGCATCAGCAATAAGGCTTTCGGCCATACAAATGGCTGACTTCATCTCAGTAACCCGCTCAGCGTGAAGCAAAGCAGG
>JBIKKO010000239.1:0-4392 GCA_044360315.1 Oligoflexales bacterium | reverse complement strand
CCAAATCAAAGCTTCGTGCAATTAAGCCAAGTCTCGAAAGGTGCATTTTAGGCACGAGATGAACAAATCGCGGGTGGAAGCTTAATTTGGCTTTCACCCGTTTGATTTTTACACCGTATAAGATATCTCAATTAAAAAAATCACTTGCGGCGTTATATTCAAAGTATTTTCTAAATACAAACACCTAATCCGACTAAGCAGTACCAAAAAGTCGGTCACCTGCATCACCAAGTCCAGGAACGATATAACCCTTCTCGTTCAGTCGTTGATCCACAGACGCGGTGTAAATTGGAACATCTGGATGGTATTCATGGAAATATTCAATCCCTTCAGGCGCACAAAGCAAAGAGACGAATTTGATACTTTTAGGCTTAACCTCCTTCAAGCGATCAAGAGCAGCAACGGCAGAGTGACCGGTCGCCAGCATGGGATCCAAAACAATCGCATCGCGGTCTCGAATATCCTTTGGAACCTTAAAATAATACTCGACGGCAACCAGTGTTTTTGGATCGCGATACAGACCAATATGACCGACGGTCGCAGTTGGAACTAACCGCAGCATTCCGTCTAGAATTCCTTGACCGGCACGCATGATTGAAATAAATGCCATATCCTTACCAGCCATGATTGGAGCATCCATAACGGCCACAGGTGTTTCGATCTGACGCGTTGCCATGGGCACGTCTCTCATAACTTCATAACCAAGCAGCATACTGATTTCACGCAAGAGAGATCTAAACTCTCCTGTCTTTGTCGTTTTTTCGCGCATTAGAGTTAACTTATGCTGGACCATGGGATGGGTGATTAAATGAACCTGTTTGCCTGTCATGACTCTTGCCCTTTCTACATGTCGGTCTCTAAAAGACCGTTCCGTCACTTTTAATTTTAATAGGAGAACCGCCATCAGAACGAAGCTTTGCCGCAATCCTGCGACCTGCGGCCCATGTTCCACCTTGAAGAATTTTCGCCAACGGTAACTCAGACGATGTTCGTCCCAAGACGCGGCGCACTTCGTCACCGACACAATCAAGTAAGGCAACAGTTAAAGCACGCCACTCAACGATAAACTCATCACCTGGGGCATACTCCTTCGTCAAAGCATCAGAACGGATAGGTTCAATCACACCATAATCAACAAACAAACCGCCGTTTCTATATTCAGGCAAACCTGTTAAGTCCTCGATGTTCGTAACTCGAATACCGCACCATTCCAACGGTTCAAGCAGCGAGTAAGTCATCCATTGGCTCAATTTATGAAATGGTACAAGATTTTTAGTTAAACCTTCGCCGCCAGCGAGTGAATGACTCCAAACGTCGCCCAGATTCTCCCCGCCAATTTGCAGCCGCCCAGGCCAAATTGAGCCAAAAGCTTTAAGCACTGTTTGTAAAATATCGGTTGCACTCATCGTTTCCGCACCGAACTGGTTTAACAGGTAATCGACAAGAGACCCGACGGTACCGGATGCCTTCCCAGAGAAAAACTCCTGATTCCGCAGCGCTTTTCCAAGGTTTCGCAGCAATATAAGTCGCCCCTCTAAACCAACTAAAGGGTTCGTTACGGATGCCTGCAAACCATTGGACAACACATCTAAGCGTAAGCGCTCTAAAGCTTCGGCATCACTTTGAGTTGCACACTTACCATCACTTGAAAACAATCCTTGAGCGAACATATCGAAACTTGCTACGGCCAGCCCTTCACTCTTCGTATACTCCTTACCGCGCACATCCCGATAAACCCACGTCATGCCGGCTCCAGCATCAAGTAAAATACTAGGAACGACTAAATCGTAGAACATACGAGCCAACGATAGGGGATCCTGTCGCCCAACGGGCGCATGACTCCTAAGCCACGAGATTCGATCGACTCCGCCAACTTGAAAATGGCTCCAGCGGCTATGATACGGGATCTCTCCATTAGGATAGTTTTCCTTAGTGATCCCAATGACAACGTTTGCAATCGCCTCAATCTTCTCCGGGCGAACGCGAAAATGATGCAGCTTCCCAGCCAATCCCTGAGCGTAGATGCCATGACAGCGTTCACGAATTGTCCTTGGGGACCGAATGAGCTCAATATCAGACACAAAATCGAACTTTTCACCGCCATCAGTCATTCAGAAAGCCCCCTGCCTTTTGCTTTTTTTAGCTCGTCAGCAGGTGGCGCACCAGTCGCAGAAAAATAACCCGCAGCCTTTTTCGCGTCCATTTCAACTTTCGCATCCGCTGGAATCAATTCGTCGGGAATCTGAACTCGATTTATAATTTTAATACCACTACTAGCGAGTGCATCAAACTTCATGTTAGACATCGACACAAAGTGATCAATTTTCTTGATACCAAGCCAATGCAGGACATCAGGCATTAACTGCTGAAATCGCATATCCTGAGCGCCTGCAACACACTCTGTACGTTCAAAATATTTCTCCGCAGTATCGCCACCTGCCTGCCGTTTACGGGCATTGTACACCAAAAACTTTGTGACCTCGCCCAGGGCCCGTCCTTCTTTTCGACAATAAATGATAATACCCACTCCACCCCGTTGGGCCGTTTCGATTGCTACTTCGATCCCATGCGCTAAGTATGGACGGCACGTGCATATATCACTTCCAAAGACATCAGAACCATTACACTCATCATGCACGCGACAAGCGTGTTCCACGCGCTCGTCGCCAATTTTACTAATATCACCAAAGAAATATACCGACGTGCTACCAATCGGTGGAAGGAAGACTTCAAGATCATGCCTTGTCACCAACTCTGGATACATACCTCCCGTCTGTTCAAACAAGATTCGACGTAACTCAGACTCTTCAACATTAAAGCGCTTAGCGAGCCCCGGAAGCCACCACACTGGTTCGATCGCAGCCTTGGTAACAACACAATCACCATTTTCGGTTAATATCTTACCGTCCGCTTTTAATCGTCCGGCTTTAATCGCCGCCTGAAGTTCTGGCATATTGATATGCGCCTTGGTGACAGCAATCGTCGGTCGAATATCGTATCCAGAACGCAACTCATCTGCAAAAGCTGATGCAATATCAGCGCCCCAAGGATCCAAAGAAACAATTTTTTCTGGATCGACCCATTGCGCATGGGGACCCAACGGTTCAGCAGGTGCTGTATTTGTAAGATCAGGACGGTGTTCAGAATTTAATGCACCGGCAGCAACAGCCAACGCACGGTAAACGGTATAGCTACCACTATGCGCTCCGATGACATTACGATGCATTGGATTGGTAACCGATGCGATGATGGGCCCACGCTCTTTGGGCGTCTTAGCCCCCCAGTGAATCGGCATCGAAACTTCAGCGCCAGGAACACCCGGATGACTTGTAAGTTTTATATGTTTAACCTTTTTTTTATCTGGCATTGAAGCTTCCTCCAGGGAAACGTTAAAATTCACTTCAAGTATGAAAAACTGGATCCTAACTCATCCAAGTCGCATCACTTTGCTCCGCCCACTTTACGGTGATCTTCTTTCGTTGCGACCAAAACTCGAGGGAGCTCTCCCCAGTCATATCACAGGCACCAAACTTACTTTCTTTGCTTCCACCGAATGAAAACGGCTCGCGCGGTACTGGAACCCCAATATTGACGCCAATCATCCCACTCGTCGCTTGTTCCATAACAAAACGCCCGACGGCACCACTGGTCGTAAACACACTTGTTGCATTCCCGTATGGGCTAGCTGATTCAATTGCCATAGCTTCGCTAAGATTTTTCACGCGAATAATCGTTAATACTGGCCCAAATATCTCCATCTGAGCGCATTCCATGCCGATCGAAGCAGCATCGATAATTGTCGGACCGATCCAACATCCGCCCTCATAACCCTTAGGAGCCTTTGCCTTGCGCCCATCCAATAGAACTTTTGCACCCTGAGCCTGCGCATCATCAATAGCACGGTGAATCCGATCCAATGCCGATCGATCAATAATAGCACCCATCTGCGCCCCTAACTCAAGCCCCCCAGCAGCAGTCGCAATTTTATGAACTAGGTGATCCACTGAACCAACCGCCAACATCAAGCTTGCCGCCATACAACGCTGTCCAGCACAGCCAGTGAAAGAATCGACGACGCCTCGAACAGTAATCTTCTCGTCAGCGTCTGGAACAACCAATAAGTGATTTTTTGCACCACCAAGACACAAGGCACGTTTTCCTAGTGAGGTTGCACGGGCATACAGTGCCTTGGCAACTGGTGTCGACCCGACAAAGCCGATGGCCTTTACGTCTGGATGATCGATAAGACCCTCTACGGCCTCACGACCACCATTGACGAGCTGGAACACTCCCTTGGGAAAGCCTGCCTCATGCATGAGTTCAGCCATCGATTGCGACGTTAGGGGAACTTTCTCAGAGGGCTTCAGGATAAAACAGTTTCCTAGGGTGATC
>JBIKKO010000238.1:0-4397 GCA_044360315.1 Oligoflexales bacterium | reverse complement strand
TCTAGCGGTTGATTAAGATTCCGAAGCTTCGCCACTAATATAACGACTGCGGATACGAGCAGCCTTACCGGACAAGTCACGCAGATAATAAAGACGGCTACGACGAACACGTCCTTGAGCCACCACTTCCACTTTGTCAACGAGAGGACTCATTGTTGGAAACACACGCTCAACGCCAACACCACCAGCTGAAATCTTACGAACCGTAAATGAACCGCCGGCAGTACCTTTTCGAAGTCTTGTCACGATTCCTTCGTAAGTCTGAATACGAAACTTGCTCGCATCAGCGCCTTCCTGAATCTTGTAATGAACACGAACGGTGTCACCAGAGCGGAACTCAGGAAGAGGCTTAGCATCTTTAAACACGCGTTTTTCGAACTTATTAATAATCAAATTTTTCATGGATTCACCCAACGTCTCATTAACATTCTAATCAAAAAGTCCATCGCTCTAGCTAACTTGTCTTGGGAGACCCATGACCGAAGGCACAAGCTGAGAACACCTCTGATACCTTAAATCTTTTAACCTGGTCAAGCGCTTATTGAAGCGCCCGACTGAATCGACTCTGATTTACCCCTGCGACTCGATAAATCTTCACGGTAATCCAGAGCAATCTCACCAATGTCTTCTCGAACCGCCGTAGGAATAAGCTCGCGAACCAAAGGCAAAACAACCTTTTCCATCTGCTCCAAATGCTTACCAACCTTTCGAAACAATTCAACTATTTTTGTTTCTGACAATTCACCAGTTTTACGAAACGACGAAACCAGCCGCTGAATTGATTTAGTTTGTTCTTCGGCCAGCATGGCCGCGGCCGATGCCGCCCGTCCAGCATCCACCAACTCCGGTATAACCAGCTCACCACCCACCCTGACAACAAGCTCCACTCGCGCGACAAAGCCGGCCAGCTGTTTGCCTTCCAAGGCTTGCGGAACATCATCCGTCAGTAGCAAGGGAAACTCTGCTTTGATTGCAGAATACTCTTCTTTCATAAAATGAAGTAAATCCATCCTGCCTGCTCTCCTTCAACCTAAGAGTTCGTGAGGATGGACTGTTCCACCCTCGAACGCGGCCTTTCTAGTGGCTTTAGCGGCAAACTGCAAGCACCCATTTTCTTATAAATTCATGAATTATCTGGTGTTTTTAAAATCAACATAATTCATAAGAAATTTTTATTTAAAAAAACAGACATTTTTATAAAAAACGATCAAAAAAATAAAGACAGACAATCGGTTAAGCCGGTCACTTTGTCCTAAGTGTCAGAAAAACCATAGAGTTAAAATCAAAACGCAAGGCCAAAAACACAACCTCACGGAGCCCAGACCCCGCCTAAGGTCTCCCTAACACCGGCCAGCCCATGACATGATAAAACACTTGTCAATCAACCTTTTTACAGAGAGGTTAGGGTCGTACGGTGTCTAGACCACTAAAGCGAGGCCCTTGATTATGACGACTATGGATCAAATCAAACAGAAGGTGGCGGCTGGTCTTCCCATATCAAGACAAGATGCTGGAACACTCTATCTGGAAGCCAGTGATGATCTGCTCATCAACCTCGCAACTGCGACAAAATCTAGATTCCATGCCACTGACGAAGCAACATATCTTATTATGGCCATCGTAAACTATACAAACGTTTGCGTTGCCAAGTGCGACTACTGTTCTTTCTATCGTTTACCTCACGACAAAGAGGGCTATCTGCTGAACACCGAGCAGGTTTGTGCCAAGATCGACGAATTGGTCAAATTCGGTGGAACGCTTGTTGGATTTAACGGCGGCTTCCATCCAAAATTAAAAATCCAGGACTACGCGACACTGTTTCATGCGGTGCGCACACGCTATCCCAGCCTTGAGTTCTACGAGATGACCGTTGCTGAATTCATGTTTTCTTGCAAAGTATCCAAGGTCACTTACGATGAAGGGGCCAAGATTCTCCTAGACTCAGGCACGCGCTGGGTCACGGGTGGTGGGGCCGAAATCCTGGACGACGGGTTTCGTAAACGGCACAGCCCTGGCAAGTTTACAGTCGACGACTATTTTAAGGCACAAGAATCAATTTTACGAGCTGGCCTAGGCTCTACGGCTACGATGGTTATCGGTTTTGATGAAACGCTTGAAGAGCGCCTAAATCATCTTGAATCACTGCGCACTTTTCAAGACCGGGTAGGGGGGACCCTTTCGAGCTTTTTATGCTGGACGTACAAACCATGGAATAATGAGCTTGGTGGCAAAGAGATCTCAACGCATGAGTACTTACGATGGCTCGCTGTAAGTCGGATCTTCTTGCATAATATTCGCAACATCCGAACCTCTGTACTAACAAAAAACAATGACGCTCTACTTGGCCTAAACTATGGCGCAAATGATTTTGATTTGCCCACCGAAGATGAAGTGACACAAAAGGCTGGAGCAACAATCACCCATGACTTTGCATCTATTTTAAAAACAGCACAGTCACTTAAGATTAAAACCATCAAACGAGCCCCCTGGTCCGTTAGACCGTGGTCGATTCACCAGGCTTGCGTTCCGTCTTCTAATGCTTAAAGCTCAAGAAAAAAGGCGCTGAACACCAGATTCATGAAGACTGATCCAAATCAGCGCACGCATTCAGAATAGTCCAGATGACAAAAAAAGACCGATATCAAAACTAATCCGGCCTATTACACCATCCCAGCCCAATCGAGACATATCTTTAGCGCTCGGCTCTTTCCCTGATATAATTAAGACGTATCTCAATTCGACTTCTAGCAAGGATCATTCGATCGTGTGGAAACGAGCAAGGCGTTGGTTGTTCGGGCTAGCATTAGCTGGCATTGGAACTCTTATCGCTTTAACCATAGCTGTATACGTCCTGGCGGACACCAAGGTCATCGCCGAACACGTCAAAAACCTCGTCGCCAGCGAAACCGGCGGAAGATTAGATGGTGGAGACCTCAACTTCAATCCATGGTCGGGATTCACTTGGCACCACGTGACATTTACTCCACCTAAACTAGATGGAACGCCCGCTAATAGTGGAGATACTGGAGACCTCCTCCAAATCGACTCGCTCCGTTTAGCGTATAATCCCCTTGCGCTACTCTACGGCACGCTACAGATCACAAAGGCCATCACCGTCGGCGGTAAACTGATTGTAAACCGCTCCATCACCGGTGCATCGTTCCAGGGAATCACCCATGTTCAGAAAACAAAAAAATCAACGAATACGGTGGATACGATTCATACAGATCCTAACGAATCTCTCGCCTCAAAGCTATCGTTCATCTCCCAGTCACTCTCTCTGCCAATTAGGATAAAAATTGAAGAATTAGGGTTTGAGAACCTAACGGTAGACTACAAAAATGGATCGACTAAACTTACACTAAAAAACCTTTCCACAAAAATAAACGTCTCAGCTTTTCATAGCAAAATTAGTCTTGGACTAAAAACTCTCGTCGACAGCGTCCACTTAAACCAACACACGCTCGGACCATTTAAAGCCGAGATATCGACCAAAATTAACCTTAGACCGAAAGATGGCGGCCTAGATATCGAAGATCTAACAATCAATATCCTAGATAAACTAAGGTCCTCGACAACAGCCTCCCTAACGCCAACAGCTGGATCTCCTACCGTTCTTTCATATACGGGAAAGAGCTCGACGACCATAGATACAAGTCTCCTAGAAACGTTTCGTAGCTTAGTTTCTGAACCCGTCAAGGCTGCCGGCACAATACTGATTAACCTTGATGGCATCAGCGGAGTCTATCCAACCAAAGACCCTGCATCTGTTAAACACCCCGAAGACTTCGAAAAACTTCTCCCCACAACTGTCACGTTGGGGATAAAGGGACACAACCTTGCTCTAGACTTACCTGCGAGGAAGCTCTCCCTCGTTGGTGCTCAGTTTCAATATAACTTCAGTCAAAACAGACAGCTGAATCAAAACTCAAAACTCTCGTCTGAAATCAATCTAGTGATAAAAGAGTTAAAACAAGAACTCAACGTCAATAAAGAAATCGTCAAAGCAACTATCGAAAACTTAAGTTTAAAAAAAGACACACGACTCCATGCTCCTAACCCCATTACAAGCCAAACTAAGCTTAGTCTTCACGCAAACGAGCTTCGCATCGAAGGAAACAGAATTGGTGCCTTTACAGCACCTGTTTCCTTTGAGATAAATTCAGACTTCACAGGGCTCGGCAATCACATTTTCCTCGACGAGAAACTCCAACTAGGCGAGCTCCTCAGCCAGTCGCTGATTGTAAAGTGCGAATATAATTGCAAGACCTTTGAAACCGAGGGTGATATTGCTATTCCGAACCTCGCTAAACTCTGGTCGAAAAGCAAACCTTTAGTCATGAGCTTTCTTGACCAACAGAAGATCCCTGAAACCATTACTGGAAACATAGTGATCA
>JBIKKO010000237.1:0-4403 GCA_044360315.1 Oligoflexales bacterium | reverse complement strand
TGGAAACGGCACTCCAGAGCCCTCGGTCCCAGTCGAGCCATTGGCATTAGTCTCTCTCATATCCTCATAAACGTAAAACTGATACTTTTGCTGCTGTAACTCAGACCCTGCCTGACAGTTTTTAAACGTCACGCCCGGTCCCAAGGTAACTACATTTAGGTTTGTGCCTCCACCGATTTGCCTGGGACTGCATTTCCGGGAACAGGAACCTTCCTTCGGCGCTTCTGCTACGCAACTTGAAACCAGGGTCAGACCGAAGGTCACAATTATGGAAGTGATGTTATGTCTCATATCTCACCTCACGTTTATAGATTATTTGATTCGTTGGAGGCATTCGTTGGCAGCAGATCAGCACTATTCGAATTTTCCTGAACTTCAGCTTGATTCTGGCTGTTAGTCTCGCTAGTCGAGTTTGTAGCCGCATTGTCAGCTGCACTATTAGACTGCTGCACTCCCGCCGATCCTGGACCAGGATAATCAATAATAGCGCCCGCGTCTGTTGTCATACCACCTTGTCCAATAATCGTTGGCGTGACCATGATCAGAAGATCTTTTTTGCCATTACTGGTCTCGGTGGACCTAAACAAGGCACCGATCAAGGGAATCTGGCTTAAAAATGGTACGCCCGTAACCAGTTTTGAAACTCGAGACTCATAAAGACCACCAATAACCGCCGTCTCCCCACTTTGCTTCAGTAGCGTTGTTTTAAGAGATCTGGTCTCTTTTTTAGCCCGACCACCAGTTGTTTTGGACGGAGAGTCACCTTTTATTTCGAGCTTCATTTGCACCGCACCATCAGCCGTAATATGCGGCTGGACATTTAGCGCAAGATTATAAGCCACTTCAACCAAACTGCCGGGCATTTTGTCAGTACCGAGGATTTCGAAGAAATCACTGCTTCCATGCTGTACCATCGCCGTTTCGTTATCTTGCACAACAACATCTTGCGTATGGATGGTTTCGGCCATATTACGTTCCTCGTACATTTTCAACATCATATCGACGGCGACGACGTTATTGATTGAACCCAATCGAACGGCGGCTGAACCACCATTTTTACTTGATAATCCAGTATCAACGGAAAAACTTGATGTGATACTGTTAGGAAATGGAAGTTGCCCAAAACCAAGACCCCGTCCTGCATCAAAGCTAAAAGGCGTTCCCCATTTAAAACCCATAGCATCTGAAACGTTTGAGATCACCTCGACCATTCGCGAAGCAATCCTCACTTGCGGAGTCTGTGAATCAAGTTTCTCAAGAAGAACTTTAATAGACGACAAAATCTTAGGAGTAGCTTCAACAACAACAGAATTGGTACGGGCGTCTGCATAAACCTTGAAACGCTTGTAGTTCCGCTCTTGGGCAACATTAGATGACTCCGTGGACTTTGGGAGCATGGCCTCCGCCAGTTTCACAGCGTCTTCAGCCTTGGCATAGTTAAGAGGCATCACCATCACCTTGGTCGGAAGCAAGGCCTCTGTTGCTTGGCGCGCTCGCTCCTGGGCTTCTCGATCCTCCGAGAAAACTTTTAGAAAGTCCACACGAACTACGCCAGGCGCGATCTCTTGCATACCCATACGCGTTGATTCGAGCACGACCTTTAATGCTACATCCCACGGCACCTCCTTCAACGATACCGTGGTGCGCCTTTCACCCGCGTCCGGGGAAATCACAAAGTTTATTTTTGTTTCATTAGAAATCATCCGTAAGATTTGGCTTATTGGAGCGTCTCGAAACTCAAGACGCATAACCTTTTTAGTCGACACTACATTCGCATCTGTAGAACCCGCTGCAACACCGATCATTTCGCCATTAGCCACGGGGTTCAAATTCTGCTCTACCTGATTAACTGGAATATCCTCCAAGAGCTGCGTTGCATCAAACGCTGCTTCTTGAGTTGATCTCATGTCAGCCTGAGCTACACCTAATACACTATAAGACGTCTCAACATATGCGGAATCATTTGAAGGAACGCGCCCCTTTAAAGCGCCGGAATCTTCGGTGGATGACTTAGGGGTAAGCTCGCGGTCAGAGTCGGTCTTTGGGACAAGCGGAACTGCTTTAGCATCATTATGACCAGAGAAAACTGCGCGACCAGGATCATCTGTATAAACCGAATTCTGTGGTTTAGGACCCCCTGTTGCTGTCGTTCCAGCGACACCATCTAGCCCGATGGAGACGTCTTCGAGAAGTTGCGCCGACGCAACAGGCTTCTCAGCTGCGGTTGGCGCAAACCAGTGCTCACCCACAGCGAAACTGAGCATAATATTGCTGGCCTTTGATGAGATCATTGGAGCAGCATCTTCTCGCAAGGTTAAGACCACGTCCGTGTGGACAAAGGATGGATCATGACGCATCCTTATGTAAGCTACAGGTGATCGAAATTCAGAAGCATCGAGATCCCGGCGTAGTTTTGGACGAAGCCTCGTGTTAAGGTAGCGTACGACCAATTCTGACTGTCCGCCTCGATTTACTTCACGAAAAATCCGGTACACAGGAGCACCGTCGACGACGATTTGAACGTCGAGCTTGCGCTCATTCTTGTTATAATGATAGCCAACCCAGGTCAAGGTACCAGGAGCAGAATTGGCTTGCCCCATTCCTGCTGGAGCCTGCCCAGCTACCTGCGCTGACGGGACGTGAGAATGAGTCAAATGATCCCGGGGGGGATTTTCTGTTGTTATTGGCGCCGTATTTGGAGTAAGAGCTCCATTAGAGCTTGTAACGGAGCCTGAAGAGTTTGAGACCGCGAGATTTTGCACCGCACTCTGCTGGCTGGAACCATTCAGAGGACTCGCATTACTCTGACTGATGATATTCCCACCTTGACTTAAGTTGGACTCCAATCCTATCGCTTGCTCGTCCATTTGATCAATGACAACATTGTTTATACCCTCTGCTTGGCCCTGCTCATCGCTATTGGACAGACTTTCGTCAGCATCAAAATTCCCATCAGCCCCGCCTTCAATCTCCTGATACTGCGCGGAATTTGGCGAGTGTCCTTGGGTTTGCGACTCGGCTGCCACGTTCGCTTGTTCAGACTCGTTATAGACATCACTTTGACTTTGGGCTTCAGAGGCCGTGGTTTGCTGCTGCGCAACAGTGGCACAACCTGAGAGCAGCGCCAAAATCGTCGAAAGACCCCAACAACCACCGAGCGATACTAAATCTAAAATATGTTGGTTTTGCCTTAGACTCATCATTTCAAACCTCCATCACCTTGTTCACCAACAGCCCTTGTGTTGTCTTTGACATAAGGGATCGGCACGGCTGGGGCCATAATCCGTGGCCCCTCACTAGTTCCCTGATTAGACCCCTGACTTGTATTCTCAATACCCCTGAGGGACCGAATAATCTCTGAGCCAGGCACAATTGTTTTCATCGTCTGTGGGTTTAAAGTAGCTTCGATACCCGGCTGTATCAACGGCACCGCGGTTTCCCGATCCGGCAGTTCAATCTCGGGAGATGGAGCGCCAGGACGAAGAATCAAGCGACCACCAACGGGTGAGTTGTCATTAACCTCTTTATCACTACCCATATAGATTGGGATGTCTCGATATTCGCGCGTTCCATCTGATCGGACTGAAAACTCGCGAACAATGACGGCTTCTGGGGCAATACTCATGATACGCCCTCCGCTATTACCGGCCGGATCTCCCAGCTTGGTTTCAATGCCTTGGTTATTTGGTGTCTTAATCAAGGCCTTCCACACACGATCATCCCCTTCCCAAACGCCGATAACACTCAGTTGATTCACACTAAATGACTGCAAGGGATTGATGATTGGAATCTCGACGTCCTCAGGAGTGCGCTCTTGGGAAAAATTAGGACGTCCAAGCACAACTCCGGGGATGAAAGGATTTTTGCGTCGTCCTGCTATGTAGTGATACTCAGACGTTGGTTCAATAATATCTTCTACTTTGATCTGTTTTTTTGTCCCGGCAGGATCATTTTGGTCAAACCGCTTAACAGCACTATCCCAGGCACTGTCATCCATTAATTCAACCTCAGACTCATCTGCTTCGATCACTACATCCTGATCTACTCCACTGGTTTTTTTGGAAGCGCTAGCGGCCACCTTCATGCCTTTCACCATGGGCATCGGTGTTAACACCTTAATTGGTATAACTTTTGAAGCTGATGATGGCTGTCTATGGGCCTTAATTCCATGGACCTCCGATGATAAAACATTGCCAGCTGGTCGTTCGATTGCATCTACCGATCCATAGACTGATGGGGAACAGCCAAGAACCATGTATGCAACCATTGAAAAAATTCTCGGCATCATCGAACACCTCGCGCCACACGCATTGATCCCTGATCGGTGCTCGTAGATTGACTGTCTGTCTTTTTCTGCTCGGCGGGCTTGTTTGGATCGGGCTTTTCTTCCTGCTTTTTTCCAT
>JBIKKO010000236.1:0-4405 GCA_044360315.1 Oligoflexales bacterium | reverse complement strand
AATTAGACATGTTACCCGGCTCACTATTGTTGTTCATAAAGGAAATGAGAATAGGCGCATAGGGGGTAAGCTTATGGACTATTTGATTTCATGGGCCGCAGAGAATTCAGAAATTGATAAAATTGAATTAAATGTGAGAGTCAGTAACTCAAGAGCTATTCGGCTTTACGAGTCTAAAGGTTTTGAGAGGGAGGGCTTACTGAAAAATAGAATCAAAACCCCGGATAGACAGTATATCGATGAAGTGTTAATGGGGCTGATGGTAGCGCAGGGCGCGCAGTAGGAATGACGCTGCATTTGCTTGGACATATTTGCCAGTTAATGGCCATGATCACGCATCCGACTTGTTGTTATCTACTATATTATCCGAACACAGGTTCGCTGATGTTGTCATCAGTTGGAAACTATCCGCAAAAATTCTGTTCGTAGTTTATTGGCATTTCTTACTAGCTGATCGAGTTCGAACAAAAAAAGCAAGTGACGATTTTCAGGAACTTACGATCTGCTTTATGGCAGCGCTTAGCCATTTCGGCATTTCAGAGCGCGGGTACCACGCAAGGGCGACTGGATACTCAAAAGCCTTCCCCGGATTTAGCTGAATGAGTTTGCCCCCGCGGAGGGCATCCATCGCAAAATCTTCAGAGAGAACACTAAATCCAACACCCTTCTCAACAAACCAGGAAAGCGCGTCTGTATTATTGGTGAAGTGACGTTCTCCCGTCCATGATTTCAAAAGTCCAAATTTGCGAAGGTAATCAAAAGTCATGGTGTCGGTTTGGTCAAAATCAATTATTGATTCTGTTGCGAGAATGTCCTTCAACTGTCGCCCTTTCCAAATGCTCGGGCCGACAAGAATATAACGTTCGGCACGTAGTATTTTCGAGTCAATTTCGGGTGTGATCTCGTCTTTACGTAATATTGCCAAATGAGCAGATCCTGAACGTAGCTTCTCCATGCCCGAGACAGTATCCGAAAGGTCAAGCGTTAAACGAAGCTTTGGGTAGGCCTTTAAAACGCGTGCCAAGGCATCGATAAGACGAGATCTCAAAATGCTTGAAGGCCCCGTAACCGCAAGGCGTTGAATGGTCTCTTCTCCTGCTCCATGAATTGCAGTGAGTAGCTGTCCTTCCTGTTGCCTCGTGACATCACAGTAGCGCTGAAGCGCCCGTCCTGCCTCAGTTAGTTCCATTCCTCTGCGAGAACGTAGAAAAAGCGTTGTTTGTAGCTCCCGTTCTAAATTTCTAATTCTCTGTGTTACACCGGTTTGACCAATATGAAGATCCTTTGCTGCATGAGTAACCGAGTTACTTCGAGCAACAGCAACAAAAGCGTCAAGATTTGGTCCAAGTAAACTCATTATAAATGATGGATATAACATTTTTATTGATTTTTCAAATGCAAAAATTTTTGCCATTCTGGCTTTCGTCTGAGCTTAACAACTCGATTAAACATATAAATGGATGGATCAATATGAAAAAAGTCATTCTGGCTTACAGTGGTGGTCTTGATACCAGCGTTATTTTAAAATGGCTGCAAGTTGAGCGGCAGTATGAGGTGATCACATTTACCGCTAACTTAGGACAAAACGAGCAAATGGATGACGTATGCGCCAAGGCTCTAAGTACTGGTGCGCGCAATGCCGTCATAACAGATTTACGTGCCGAATTTGTCAAAGATTTTGTATTCCCGATGCTAAGAGCCGCGCCTTTGTATGAAGGGTACTACATGCTTGGGACCAGTATATCCAGACCACTTATTGCGAAAAAGCTAGTCGATATGGCTCGAGTGCATGGAGCCGATGCGATTGCACATGGCGCAACAGGAAAAGGAAATGATCAGGTCCGATTTGAATTGAGTGCGTACGCGCTTGAGCCGGGGATCAAAGTCATTGCCCCCTGGCGTGAATGGTCATTTAAGGGGAGAACGGACTTAGAGCAGTATGCAAAGAAATTTGAGATACCGGTCCCAACTACCGTGAAAGATCCATGGAGTTATGACGGAAATATTTTTCACGCTTCTTATGAAGGTGGTTTACTAGAAGATCCCTGGCAAGAGCCGCCAGACCATCTTTTTAAACTTACGAAGTCGGTCGTAGATACCCCAAATGAACCTGAGTATGTAGACGTTACATTTGCTCAGGGAGATCCTGTCGCAGTAAACGGGCGAAAATTGGTACCACATGCATTGTTGGCGGAATTGAATCAACTTGCCTGTCGTCACGGTGTCGGGCGAGTCGATATCGTGGAGAATCGGTACGTTGGAATCAAGTCTCGCGGTGTTTACGAAACTCCTGGTGGCACGATACTATTGCATGCACGTCGAGCTGTAGAAAGCTTAACTCTCGATCGCGAGATGCTTCACCAGCGCGATAGTTTTTCCGGTAAATATGCAGATCTTGTCTATAATGGATATTGGTTTTCTCCCGAGCGAGTCGCATTACAAGTTTACTTTGACTTCGTAGCGAAAAACGTGAGCGGTGTTGCTCGGCTAAAACTAAGTAAGGGTCATTGCGCGATCGTTGGCAGACGTAGTTTAAACAGTCTCTACGACGCTCAGCTGGCAACTTTTGAAGCAGATCATGTCTACAATCATGCTGATGCTGAAGGCTTCATTAAAATTAATGCATTAAGACTTAAGTCTTACGCACATGGTCAGATCACCAAGGGTATCAAGCAATGAGTAAGCATCTTTGGAGCGGACGGCTGTCAGATAGTTTAGATGGAGAATTTGCTCAATTTCAGTCATCTCTTCGCTTTGACCGTCGGTTGGCTCACTATGATATAGAAGTGAGCATTGCCCATGCTCAAATGATCCGAGATCAGGGAATGATCACTCCTTCAGAAGGAGAGCAAATTCTTGACGCGCTGCGAGAGATCGCCGCTGATAAGGTTGATGAGATAAAAGCTGGAGCCTTCACTGGGGAGGATATTCACACTGTTATCGAATCGTTAATTCGAGATAAAATAGGGGCCATTGCCGGTAAGCTTCATACAGCGCGATCGAGAAACGATCAGGTGGCGACCGACCTACGTCTCTTTATCAAAGATGCCTGTCGCAGCCACCGCATAGAGATTCGAAACCTTCGTCTTCAAATACTGAGGGAGGCTGAGCGACATTTGACGTCGCGCGATGGGCATCCCGCGATTTTGCCTGGATATACCCATCTTCAGATTGCCCAGCCCTTGCATCTTTCTCATTGGTTCATGGCTTTTTTTGAGGCTCTATCTCGAGACGAGAGTCGATTTAAAGAAGCCTATAAAAGAATGGATCAATGTCCCCTGGGCGCGGCTGCGTTGTGTGGGACAAGTTGGCCAATCGATAGAATGTTTACTGCAAAGCGCCTTGGGTTTTCTGAACCCATGAGAAATAGTGTCGATGCAGTTGCTAGTAGAGACTTTGTAACTGACTACCTATACGCATCTTCGTCTTTGATGACGACTTTGAGTCGAATGGCTGAGGATCTGATACTCTACTCGACCGGTGAGTTTGGTTTTGTGCAAATGCCAGACGAGCTTTCCACTGGAAGTTCGATCATGCCGCAAAAAAAGAATCCAGATCTTTGCGAGCTCACTCGTGGGAAAACAGGTAGGGTATTTGGGCATCTCATGGGGACATTGACTGTTTTGAAGGCCTTACCCACGGCATACAATAAAGATCTTCAAGAAGACAAAGAGGCTGTGTTTGGTGTTTTTGACACGGTTCATCCCTTGTTGAGATTGTGGACACGTCTCGTGCCCAAGCTGCAATGGGATACGGAACAAATGTACGAAAGGACTCAGGAGGGCTTTTCTTGCGCGACAGAATTGGCAGATGAGCTTAGTCGCTGCGGCGTTCCGTTCCGAGAGGCTCATCACATTGTGGGACGGCTTGTGCAGTTCTGCATTAGTCGCGGTAAATCACTCGTTGAGCTAAAATCAACCGAACTAATTGCGTTTCACCCATTTTTGACTGAACAACTTATGGAAAGAATGACTGTTGCGTCTGTAGTTGAAGGCCGTAAATCCTTCGGCGGATCAAGTATGAGTTTAATCGTCCAGGCCATCAAAAACGCAAGAAAGCAATTGAACTCTCGGCCAGATCAGGCTGAGAGTTTTCCTAGGAATAGATGATGTGATTTGTTATTGCCGATGCATTATTTTCATTAGCTTAAGCCATTGAGACAAAGTCTGTTGTTGTCTCACTAAAATGAATGACTTGGTCTTGTGCCAGCGCGTCGGGATAGCGTTCGCTTAATTGTTTCGTATTGTCGGTTCTTATTGCATTTTTTGTTTAGGATCCTTCGAATCCCCTGCAGGGTCCGTGCCCGGAGGCGTATCTTTATTGGTTTTTTGGGATTTTTCCAAGCTAGTTCCAAATCGATCCTTGTTGGCTCGATATAACAAGCCCTGGTAGTGCTCCATGCGCT
>JBIKKO010000235.1:0-4414 GCA_044360315.1 Oligoflexales bacterium | reverse complement strand
CTGCTGCCAACGAATGCCTCCAACGAATCAAATAATCTATAAACGTGAGGTGAGATATGAGACATAACATCACTTCCATAATTGTGACCCTCGGTCTGACCCTGGTTTCAAGTTGCGTAGCAGAAGCGCCGAAGGAAGGCTCCTGTTCCCGGAAATGCAGTCCCAGGCAAATCGGTGGAGGCACAAACCTAAACGTAGTTACGTTGGGACCGGGCGTGACGTTTAAAAACTGTCAGGCAGGGTCTGAATTACAGCAGCAAAAGTATCAGTTTTACGTTTATGAGGATATGAGAGAGACTAATGCCAATGGCTCGACTGGGACCGAGGGCTCTGGAGTGCCGTTTCCAGACCGCATTGGTAAGGCGAATATAGCGGTTGTCCCTACTGGTTTAGGTGATGAGACAGATAGTTGGGCAAGACTCGATACTCCAACAGATGAGTTATGTACAGATTCTTGTGGATATGTTGATATTCACTTCACCCCGAAATGTTATCAACAAGAAATCTCGATCGGCTTGATTGTGCCGGGAGCGGATTATTCAGAGGGTGTTCCCACCATTCCGTTTAAGGTTGTCTTTGACCAATAGATTGGGCTTACCTGGAGATCACCCGTGGGCTTAGATTCGTCAACATGGATAAAAATGGCTGAGCGCTTACCCTTGTCGCGTTCCGAACAGGAAGTTTTGCGTCGATTTGAACAAGACCCTGGTGGGCGCCAGTTTTTGCCATTAAGTGACGTCTTCCGTGCTCACAAGCTTCTTGACGAGTCTATTGAGTTACTCACTCAGGGTGTTCAAGATCATCCTGGATTTTCTGTGGCTCGTGTCGTATTGGCTCGCGAGCTGTATCACAGAGGCTTGATTTTAGATGCTTGGACAGTCCTCGATCAGGCAACGTCGTCGTTAACGGATAACGTTTTGGCTCAAAAATTGAAGTACAAGATGGCCATTTTACTTGGAGACGAGGGATCGGCCCGGTCTGCCTTTCAACATCTTAAGATTCAACAGGGCATAGATCCTGAGATTCATCGGATCCACGAACAGCTTGACATGGAAGGCTTACCTGTCGCACGGGATGCGTTCCAACGTGAGCTGAAACGTCGAGGCGTCGATATCAAACTCCCAGTGGTTCCTCCTCTGACATCCTCTTCTGAACGCTCGACCTTAGATGGTCTATCAGGTGGCCCTCTTAGTCAGCCCCCGGTTCGGACTAAAAAGTTCATCTTGGAGTATGAACTGGATGATCCAACACGGAAGCATGTCGAAAACTTTCATGTGGTGCCATTGGTAGAAGTTTTTGCTCCAGGATCTGAGCCAGGTCCTGGAGTCGCAAAGGGATCTTCCGTGGAGCTCGATTCAACCACTCTGGCAGAGATTTATGCTAAACAAGGATTTTATGCTAAGGCTTTGGCAATCTATCGCCGGTTGTTAAGGATGGCTCCGCATAATGACTTGCTGCGGTTAAAGGTGTCTGAAATGGCTCGACTTGAAAAACAGCAGCGCGACGACGATCTTGAGTCTGATCCTGTTTTATATGAAAAAATGGAGATTATTGATATTATCGATCGGCAGATGCGCTTTATGAATCGTCTGCTTGAAAACCTATAATCGTCATCAAGATGAACCAAGGGGCTCATGTCGTGAAGGTTGGTGAGCGAACAAAAATTTTGATCGCAAGTGGGGTGAATCTTGATTTACTCGGGATGCGCCAGCCAGAGATCTACGGACACGCGACCTTGGCTGATATGGAACGTCTGGTGACTAAGCTTTGGCGTGAGGAGTTTGATAACTCTGGGTTTTCACTTGTATTCTTTCAGACAAATGATGAAGCAATTTTTTTGACGGAGCTTAGCAAGGGTTATGCTGGAGCTGTGATCAATGCTGGGGCATGGACCCATACGAGTCTTGCGATTGCGGATCGACTTGTGGGTCTTGGTTTGCCATTTGTTGAGGCTCACGTTTCAAAGCTAGACTCCAGGGAGGCCTTTCGCCAGCATAGTTACATGCGACCGTTTGCGCTTGCTGTGATCGACGGGCATGGTATTCAATCCTATTGGCTAGGATTGCAGGCTCTTATGTCGCACCTGAAAGTCTTGTCGAGGCCGTAACCGAGGCTGCAGGAATGTTATCAAAGATGCTAAAACGTGTTCGCTCCAGTTTCGACACTAACTACCTGGAACAAATTATGAAGGAGGCAGGTCTAGTAAAATCAGAAAATTAGAGTCAATCTTCTTAATCAAAGAGATTCCACAAAAAATTCAAAAAATGGCACAATGTCGCTGGCGGTCACATGGTTTAGTGGGCTAACGTTGGCTTATGAATACGACCATTCCCCAATTCCGCCCTTCCCCCATTCCGCGGTCAAATGATGTGACTAAATTCCACCACGGTGAGCTTACTGATCGAATTATCGCTTGCGCCATCTCAGTCCACAAAGAGCTTGGGCCTGGTTTTCTCGAATCAGTATACGAAGAAGCGGTCGCCCTTGAACTGAACGACCAAAAGATTCAATTTCATCGTCAACTATCAGTTGCTATCCGCTACAAAGGGACTTTGGTTGGAATGCACCGTATGGATCTTGTCGTTGACGATAAGGTTGTCGTGGAACTCAAGGCGGTCAAAGATATCGACGATGCACATCTCGCAACGTGCTTGTCCTACCTAAAAGCAACTCGTCTACAAGTTGGACTCATTATCAATTTTTCAGCGCCTAAAATTCGTATCAGACGGGTGATTCGCAGCACCGAATCAAACGCTGAAGAAGGGAAGAGCGGAAATAGGGAAAAGGAGTTCATAAATTAACATTCACTGATGTAAGATTAACTGGAAAGTCATAACCTCTCAAAATCATGTTAATTTAGATGCGCTAGCCATGATCAACTGGTGATTCCCGCTGTGGCAACTATGGAAGATGACTGGGAACCCTATTATGCAACGGGCGACTTAATGTGTCGCTTGATTGCGCGTTTAGATACAACCGGAGAGTGGAAGCTTCAAATACAGTCAGGAAAGAGCCCAGAGGAGACTCTTATCCAAGCTGTAAGTAAAGTAATGTCCACAAATAACCGCTGACTCTGCAGTGAACTCTTTCTGTTGTAATCTAGATTGCTAGGCTTGAGGTCCTTGAATCCAGGTCCAATTGGAGCCACAGTTACGTCCATCTCGTCGGTAACTATGCCATCTGTGATGATGACCTTGTGTATCTTGATATGTGCAGCTTTGCATGACTTCAATTGAGTTTGGGTCAATGTCATATTCGAGGAGTTGGCAGGCTGCAGCTAAACTAAGATCAACATGCCAACGGTCACCTAATCCTTTTGCTACGGAAAGATTGAATGCCGCATCAGAAAGACGTGTATCCGCAGAGCGCAAGGCATCAAGAACCTCTGGCCCAACTTCAAATCGCTCACGTGAGATGGATGGACCAACCATGGCAAGCAAGGTTTTTTTGGGATGCAACTGGGTGGCAAGCTCAAGAGTCTTTGATAAAATCCCTCTGCTGAAACCGCGCCACCCAGCGTGTACAGCGGCGACCCACTGGCCGTCACTTGTAGCGAGAAGGATCGGAAGGCAATCAGCCGTCCGCACGGCTACCACGCGATATTCCGTGGTCATAATTGCGTCGGCAGCTGGTCGATCGGTTGAGTCATGCAGTGTCAGATTTGAGGCGACCACCATATCGGTCCCATGGACCTGGGTCCCATGGTGTGGCAAAAGTTCTGCGAGTCGAAAGTCAGGTGTCGAGCGCCCGAGGATGCCATGCCTAATACCATGCTGCGTGAAAAGAGCGCTTGCCTCGGCTCCCCTTGACCAATGCAGGGTCTTTAGGTGTTCAAGAAGTGATATTTGTCCTGGGGCGCGTGGAGACACGGTCAAAAAACCTCACGATCAGATTATTTATTGCGTAGCGGGACAAACCAATACTGACCAGAGCGCTCAATTCTAAGTAGCACACGGGCCCCAGATTGTCTGATCAAAGTTTTAAAGCCAGGAACGTCGGAGACTGGTTTACCGTTCACGGATAAGATGAGGTCTCCTGGGCGTAGTTCTTGGCGTTCGGCTTCGGTGCCAGCAGTAACATCGGTGATCAGTAGGCCTTGTTTGCTGTCAAGCTTGTATTGCTGGCGCAGTTCTGGGGTCAGCTTTTGCAGAGTCATGCCAAAATGAGTCTCGCCTTTGGTAGGCCCGCGCTTTTTTGATGCTTCTACTTCGCCAGGAAAGAGATCAACTTTTGCCGTAACGTCCCGGGGCTTGCCGTTTCGAATTATAGAAAATGAGGCCGTCGAGCCCGGGGCTAACAAGGCAATCGCATTTTGCGCATCACTTGGATTTTTGATGGGCTGCTTATTAATAGACGTAATCACGTCGCCAGGTTCGAGACCAGCTTTGTCGGCGGGGCCTCCTTCGACCACTCG
>JBIKKO010000234.1:0-4418 GCA_044360315.1 Oligoflexales bacterium | reverse complement strand
GCAAACAGGGCTGCTTGGATGTGGTCGACGATGATGCGTTGCTCTTGAACGGAGAGCTCCGGCGCCTTTTGTCTGATGATCGCCATAGCGTCATTGTAGATTGTGGATTCATAGACACTTGTCGAACCACTTAAAATCGCGCATACGCGCAAAAGACCCATACCAAAATCGACGTTAGGTTTTGGAAGCCTTACATAAGAGCCGTCTTTTTTCTTTTCATACTCCATGAAAACGTTGTTGCAAATCTCAACGTAGCGCCCACATTTACAAGCCGGCGAGCAGTCTCGGTTATTGAGCGTACAATGATCGCGGGTAATAAAAAAAGTCTCAGAGTCAGGACCACATGGACCGGCGCCACCAACCGGGCCCCAAAAATTATCTTCTCGTCCTAGTTTAAATATACGCTCCTTAGGAATTCCTAGCTTCAGCCAAGCCTCGTAACTGACGTCGTCAAACGGGATGTTTGCCTCGCCAGCAAACACAGTGCAGGCTAATCGCTCAGGCTTGAATGGTAGGACTTTAGTCAAAAATTCATACGTCCAGTTGATAGCTTCTACTTTGAAGTAGTCTCCAAGGCTCCAGTTTCCAAGCATCTCAAAGAAGGTGCAGTGCCAGTCGTCTCCGACCTCATCGATATCTTGGGTGCGTATGCATTTTTGAGAATTAACTAATCGTTTACCAGCCGGATGGGGTGCTCCCATCAGGAAAGGGACCAGAGGGTGCATTCCTGCAGTGGTGAATAAAACGGTTGGATCATTTTCTGGTTGCAAAGAACCGGAGGGGATCTGGGCGTGGGCCCTAGACTTGTAGAACTCTATGTAGGTTTTGCGGAGCTCAGATGCATTCATCGGTGGCAATCCTCGTCAGGATGATGAAAGTGAAACAATACAAAAAAAGGCACGAAGACCTTATCGGGCTGTGCCTAAGGGAGTATCATAGATTTGTGTATTTACTCAACGTTGAGAAGCTCAACCTCGAAAATCAATGTTGCGTTCGGGGGTATGATATTTCCAGCACCCTTTTCCCCATATCCGAGATTAGACGGGATCGTGAGCCTACGGCGCTCACCAACCTTCATGCCTTCAACACCCTTATCCCATCCAGCAATCACTTGGCCTTGACCGAGGGTGAATTCAAACGGGGTCCCCCGAGTCTCACTAGAGTCAAAAATCTTGCCGTCACTCAAGCTACCCGTGTAATGAACCTTGACCTTTTTACCCGCCGCAGCCGTAACGTTTCCAGTCCCCTGCTTTAGCGTTTCGATCTTCAAATCACGGGTATCTATGGTCGGTTGGCCAGCAATTTGGCCTGTTGCCACCTGGGGTGTTTCTTCTTTTTTTGAACATTTTGTACAACCGCTTAAAGCAAGGACTGCAGCAGCAGCAAATCCAGGTATAATTTTGATCATCGGCATCAAGCTCCTTGGTAAATGAATTCAGGATAAGTTTTCCTGATATTTTATGTACTTGTCTACCACTCTGTCCAGTATTTAATGCACCCCCGCGGACTTCTCGGTCGTCAAGGGTGTGCAGATAGCTCGTCAATTGTGATGGCAATCACATCAAAACCTTTGAGGCTTGAGCGGTCAGGGCTTAGGAGGGCAGGGCAGGTGATGTTGACCTCACTTAACCAACCACCAATCATGTCAATGCCAGCAAAAATCACGCCCCGCTTCATTAGCGTTTCCGCGACTCCTGTCGCGACGTCAACATCCCGGGCATTGGGGCGATAGGGCTCTAGGGTCGAACCGGCACGGGTGTTGGCTAAAAATTCACCAGACCGTGGTACTTTCAGGCACCAACTAAAAGGCTTTCCGGCCACGGTGAAGGCGCGAACCTCACCCTTATAGATAGCCTCATCAAAAGCTTGTATCATTCGCGACTCTTTGCCATTCATGGTTGTCAGATAGAGCTTTTCAGCCAGTCCGCGGTCACCTGATATATGTTCCACGCCCCGTCCGCCGTATAGCCCAAGCGGCTTAATTACAATATTTGAATCACACTTATCTCGCGCAAAGGCCAACAACTGCTCTGCATCGCTTGAGACCATTGTCGGTTTGGTGAACAGCGGGAAGTCGAGTATTGATAGCTTTTCGTTGATCTCAAGCAGGGCTCGAGGCGCGTTCAATACAGGTACCAGGTGAGCCACAGAATCCAAGATCCAGAGGGTGGAAATATAGTCCAGGTCAAAGGGGGGCTCGCGTCGCATGTGGATGGCGGAGAAGTCTTCAAGCCTAAGACGCACCGGGCTGGCCAAAGTAAGGTCCTGAGGTTTCTGACCAAATTTGCCTAATTTTGCATTCGCAAAAGATCCCGATGGGTGAAGGCATCGAGATAGCTCACGCCCTGTGCAAAAGTAAACATCATGACCAATCGTTGCGAGGGCAAACGCCATTTTTATCGAGGTATCCCATGCTGGGTTTAATCGTTCGATGGGGTCAATGACAAATAAGTGTGATTTTTCCGTTTTAATAGATGCCCCCTAAACATGGCAAAACATCAACGTTTGATGGCTTTGTGACGCACTCTCCTATTTTATCACCCATTAGGGTAACCGCGAAACCATGGATTCAGGAAAGTGAGGCTGCAGCACTATATGTCGACCAAGTCATTGCCAGCGCGACGCCTGGCGAAGTCATCCGCAGACGAACCAAGTGAGTCGTCGGGGATCTGTTCTAGCAGGGGTGTTTTACGGTATAATGGCACTAGGTTTAAGTAAAACTTTGCGGCCGGTATCACATTCAATTGCCAAGAATTAATTTCCAGATATATCGCCGTTTAGCCTGTCCACAAGGAAACCAAACAAGATGAGCATTGAATACTTCGGCACGCCGACACCCGCACTTACAACTGGCGCCAAAAAGTCTTTGGTCGCTCTGTTTCACACTTTTCGAGCCATTCAAGTAGTCAGGCAGACCGAGAATGAAGTAGGAATACACTTCCCAGAGAATAAAATACCAAAACAAGAAGATGCGACAATTTTACTCAAGGAACATCAAGTCTACATTGCGTGTCATGCCTGCAATAGTACTCAGCGAGACAAAATTGTTAGGTTTATTGAAACTACACTTAGTGAGCTTGGGTACAGTTGTAAACTCAATGAAGACTAGAGCTTTGTAGCGTCTGACAGTTGACTTAGCGTGAACCTTAAAACTGTCGGCTTACATGTGCAAATAGTCAAAATTATGGCGAAATCGGTACGTATTTACGCGGGTATATTAATATTCTTAACTTTCATCTTGATTTGTACTCCTGTATGGGGGTACAATAATTCTGACTGATTTCAGGAGAGTTGTTTGTGACCTACGATGTTCTAATTGAAAAAGATGCAAAGAAAGGTCTGATTAATGCTCCCGAGAACGTCCAGAATAAATTCTATAAATGGGTAGAGTTAGTAGTGTCGTTGGGGCTGCCTGAGGTACGAAAGGTTCCTGGATTTCATGATGAGCCATTAAAAGGAAAGCGACAGGGTCAGCGTTCGATTAGATTGAATAAATCCTGGAGAGCGATTTATCGCGCGACAACTGCCGGTAAAATCACTCTTATTTTAGTAGAAGAGGTATCGAAACATGAGTACTAACAACAAGGCATCTACCAAAAAAAAATCCTATGAGAGCGCTGGCAAGGTATTTGGTGAGCTTGGAATTTCTCCGTCTCTAGGACAACTTGTACGGTCGTTGCGTGAATGTGACGAAATTCCTCAGGTCGATTTAGCCACAAGGCTGGGCGTGTCTCGACAATTTTTGTCAGATGTCGAGCATGACCGCAAAGTAGTAGGTGTTGACTTCGCCAAGAAGCTCTCAAAAGCCATGGGTTACCCTATTGAGACGTTTCTTAAGGCACTTATCGATGGACAGTTGAAACGCGCTGGCATCAAAGCCAAGGTGGAAGTTGTCTCCAAGGCTTCTTGATTTATTCTGTTGGAAACGGTGCACCTGATTTCACATTGAACAGGTAATATTGGCCATTACTGAAAACTATTTGACCTATAACAACATTCCATAATTTTTTAAAAATCTTTCGTGGTGGAATTTTCTTTGGCGAAGGCGGAACAATATGTCTGTAACGATAAGAGAAGCAAAACGTGAAGATGCAAAAACCCTAACTCGAGCCGAGCAAGTTTGGGCGACTAGCCCCGGTTACCTTGTTTCTCGCCCGGATGAACTGTTGGTAGATAATTTCGAGAAAAAAATAGAGGACTTGAAAAGTAAACCAAATGGAAAATATGTCGTGGCTGAAATTAGCGGGAAAATTGTTGGCCACGCACTGCTCGATCCGATGATGCTTCAGTCAATTAGACATGTTACCCGGCTCACTATTGTTGTTCATAAAGGAAATGAGAATAGGCGCATAGGGGGTAAGCTTATGGACTATTTGATTTCATGGGCCGCAGAGAATTCAGAAATTGATAAAATTGAA
>JBIKKO010000084.1:0-13825 GCA_044360315.1 Oligoflexales bacterium | reverse complement strand
AAGTCAGGCATGCTGATACGCTCTGGATTCAAAAAGCGCTCAAACAAGAGATTAAACCGAAGGGGGTCTAGATCTGTGATGCGGAGGGCATATGCAACCAACGATCCTGCACCTGAGCCGCGGCCAGGCCCGACGGGAATGCCGTTATTTTTTGCCCAATTGATAAAGTCCTGAACGATAAGAAAGTAGCCCGGAAAACCCATCTTTTGAATGACCGAGACTTCGTAGGTCAAGCGTTTACGATATTCATCTTTTCTTTGTTCATTAAATTCAGGGCCGTAGATTTTTGTAAGATGCGTTAGTCGTTCTTCGAGCATCTCGGCAGATATTTTTGCTAAATAGCTCGCCTCATCAAGTCCATCGGGGAGGCTGAATTTGGGTAGATAATACTTGCCAAATGTAAACGAAACATTGCAATCGTCAGCAATTTTAAGCGTGTTGGCGACGGCTTCTGGATAGTCTTTGTAGATCTCCAAAAATTCATCATTACTGAGCAGATGAAAGCGCGCTTGCTTGTTGCGGCCACGAATCTCTTTAAATGTGATGCCAGATTTTATGGCCACAAAAACGCTTTGTGCGGTTGCAAAGGCTGGCTCTAGGTAATGTGCATCAGCCGTTGCCACGGTGGGGAGAGCAAAGTGCTGGGCAAGATCACTGAGATCTTTCATCAGTTGGTGCTGATGCGCCAGGTTATTGTCGATTAACTCCACATAATAGTAGCCTTCGCCTACGTAAGAATGTACGGCTTTTATGTGCTCTTTAATGGCTGCAATAACGATCTTACATTCGTTTTCTTCAGTGTCAAAATTAAGGGGACCCTGAGGCTGAAGCCGGCGTAGTTGCTGCGTCAGATAGGGCAGTTCTCCGAGATGATCACCTGACATGGCAATGAGGTCTCCCGACCACTGTTGTAGGTGCGCCGTCTTCACGATAGGGACTTCACGCAAGCCTTCCGTGTATCCTGCACTGACAATCTTACAAAGATTCTTATAGCCCTGATTGGTTCTGCATAAGAATACGAGATGGAAAGCCCCCACCTTGGGCCATTCATGATTTTGACGTGTCGCATAATCGAGGGTGAGCGGGTGGCCTTCAAAATAGATCTCGCTGCCAATGATGGCTTTGATGCCAGCGGCCTTGGCTGCGGCGTAAAATTCGACAGCTCCAAAGAGATTTCCAGAATCGGTGATGGCTATGGAGGTGTGACCATATTGTTTTGCTTTTTTTACGGCTTGGCCTGTTCGTATGGTTCCATCGATGAGCGAATACTCGCTGTGGACGTGGAGATGGGCAAACTTCGCTGAAGGGACGGGTTCGTTTGCTGGTGTTGTTGCCATCGTCGGCTCGGCCATAGGGCTGTTCCTGATCGTTAAAGTGGTCGAGTAAGCAGTATTCGCAAAAACCCGCGGTGATTGGTATTACGGAGAGCCTACCAGCGTTCAAAACAGCTTTTGTGTCGGCTGAATACCAATCGTTTTGCTAACTTGGATCCTACTACTCCCCACGGGGCGCCAGCAACCTTAAAAACCATACTAAAAAACCTGTCAAAGCTTGAGGTCAGGCCGGTAACTACCATAACTGCTTAACCAGAGTTGACAGGTTTGGAGTGGTCGGCCGAGGAGGTCTTTGCTAATTTACACAATGATCTCAAACCTTTGATTAAATTTTAATCAATAGCCTTGGACTCAAGAGTTGCAAAGTCGCGCCACAAGAACCTGAACGAAGCCTTGCTCAACACATTGATCAAATTGAAACCCATGAACAGGCTGACTGCGACAGTAATAGTTGTAATACCATGCCCAACCATCCGTGTAGCGGTTGGCTCCAGCGACTTTCCCAAATGGAGTGAAAAAACCAAGGCGCTCCCAATCATAATCGATCGAATGGTTGTTGCCACCCAACGGGTAGCGGGCTGCAAAATACCCAGGGCGGTCTATGATGTGGGCAATAACGCGCTGGTCCCTGCTTACAGCGACGTAGTCAGCAGGCGTCACGCGGTTGGGTGGGGCCACAACAAATGAAACTCCACAGGAGCCAGCCCTCTGTGCGATCAAATCAATGACGCGGCGTGCGTAAGCGGGAATGTTATCTGTAGTTTGCGCTGCAGCTGGTAAGGTGGTGGCTGCGATTAAGGCAGCAAACACGATGCTTAGTAAGTGTTTCATGGCTGAATCGTCCTTTTTAGAATGAATGACTTGAAAACCCTCGTTACACGGGCTCCCGCACCGGTTACATAGCACAGCTCTTGGGGTGTGTTAAAGTAAAAATACTCGATTTTTCAATGATAGTTCGTTCTTGCCAGTCACATCATCTGCGGTTGGTTTTGTCGCAAATGGTAGAGGGGGTATTGGTGTTGTTTTCCAAAGTCGATAGGGTTGATTTTAAAAATTTTGACGATCGTTCATCCGCTGGGCTTGGACCCCTCAGTTAACGTCAGATTATTTTTCCAGTCGTGAATCCACCTCTGTAAGCACTTTGGGAGAAACGGTCTTCACGCTTCATGTCTACTCCCACTCAATTGTGGCAGGTGGCTTTGTGGTGATGTCGAACACCACGCGGTTCACCCCTGAGACACGGCGAACGATCATATCTGAGACGCGGGTTAAAAAAGGCCAAGGCAGCTCCGCCACGCCTGCCGTCATACCGTCACTTGAGGTAACGGCGCGAAGAGCGATTGTTTGTTGATAGGTGCGATTGTCTCCCATAACCCCAACGCTGCGCACCGGTAGTAACACGGCAAAGGCTTGCCAGGGTATATGATAAAGACCTTGCTCTCTGAGTGCTGAGATAAAGATATGATCTGCTTCCTGAAGCATATCGACTCGCTCAGGGGTGACCTCGCCGATAATTCGAACAGCGAGACCTGGACCCGGGAAAGGATGGCGCTGGATCAACTCTTCAGGCAGGCCAAGCTCTAGGCCAATGGTTCTGACCTCATCTTTAAACAGCCAGCGAAAAGGCTCCACAAGCTTTAGGGCAAGTCGATCCGGCAGTCCTCCAACATTGTGATGACTTTTGATGACCTTTGCGCCGGCGCCATGGCCTGCAGACTCGATGACATCTGGATACAAAGTACCCTGTCCTAAATGAGTAAACTCAGCGTGACGGCGGGCGTAACGCTCAAACTCCTCGATAAAAAGTCCACCGATGATTTTGCGTTTTTGTTCCGGATCGGTAATACCCTGCAAGCGCTCAAAAAATAACGCTGATGACCGTAAAATCTCAAGATGTCTTAATCCTAGAACTTTTAATTTTTCAGAGACCCATTCTACTTCATGCTTTCTTAACAGACCCGTGTCGCAAAACACAGCCGTCACATGATCTGGTCCAAGTGCTTTAAGTAACAATGCCGCAGTGACCGTTGAGTCGACGCCGCCACTGCACGCAACCAAGACGTGTCCCTGGCCAACCACATCGCGGATATGATTACAGAGAGCTTGGATTCTTGATGAACCATCCCAATTCAAAGAGAGTCGACAGAGGTTGGTTGCAAACGAACGCAACAACTGAAGTCCCTGTTCACTGTGAGCCACCTCCGGATGATACTGGAGAGCTGCAATGGGTTTACGCCGATGAACGACCGCCGCTACAACATGGTCGTCGGTCTCTCCGGCGATTTCGTAGTCGTCTGGAATTTTTGCAATATCATCCCCGTGGCTCATCCAAACAGTCTGTTTGGTGCTCGTCCAAGGGAATAAATCCTGGGCGGGACCAGAGGTTCTTTGGATGTTCATGATGGCTCGACCATACTCGCGCTTGGTGGCTGCCCTCACGGTGCCCCCAGCTGCTTCAATCAGAAGTTGCATTCCATAGCAGATGCCAAGGACTGGTACATTAAGGGCAAGAACCCAAGGCGGTAGTTTGCGGCTACCTTCCTCGTACACCGAGTCAGGCCCCCCAGATAGGATGATGCCTTTAACGTCAAAGTCTTTTGGAGGCGCAGAGGCTCGACCATCGATGACCTCGCTGTAGACACCGATCTCCCTTAAGCGCCGAGCGATGAGTAGTGTGTACTGGGAGCCGAAATCAAGAACCAAGATCCCATCGGATAAAGGCCTTGCTGTGTGATTAATCTGCGACATGACGGCTTTCCTTCAAGGCTCTAGATATCGGTTTTATAGTTGGGGGCTTCGCGTGTGATGTAGACATCATGAACATGGCTTTCCCGGAGCGCAGCGTTTGAGATACGAATAAACTCAGCGTTGGCCTGAAGGTCGGCAATCGTTTGCGAGCCTGTGTAGCCCATCGCACTGCGGATGCCACCGACCAGTTGATAGATTTGCTGCGACAAGGGCCCCTTGTAGGCAACACGCCCCTCGATTCCCTCCGGGACAAACTTGCCCTGATCGCTGATGGTACCCTGAAAATAGCGATCTTTAGATCCTTGGCTCATCGCGCCAAGGCTACCCATGCCGCGATAGGACTTAAATGTTTTGCCTTGGTAGATAATGAGTTCTCCGGGGGACTCATCAGTGCCTGCAAATAGGCTTCCAATCATCACTGATCCAGCACCTGCAGCAAGAGCCTTAACAATATCTCCTGAATACTTGATGCCTCCGTCTGCAATGATGGGGATCCCACGGGTCATTGCAGCCCGTGCGCACTCAAGCACGGCTGAAAACTGTGGGACACCAATTCCTGCGACGATCCGGGTCGTGCAGATTGACCCTGGACCTATGCCGACTTTGACGGCGTCGGCGCCAGAGTCAATCAAAGCGAGAGTGGCCGCTGATGTTGCAACGTTGCCAGCAATAAGCTGTAGCCCTTTTGTTCCAAAGTCTCGCTTAATCGTCTTTACACAGTCAAGAACGCCCTGGCTGTGCCCATGAGCTGTGTCAACGACCAGGACGTCGACACCTGCGTCGCATAAGGCTGCCGCGCGCTCAAGGTAGTCTCCACCGGCTCCGATGGCAGCCCCTACAAGAAGGCGCCCCCCGGAATCTTTGGAGGCATTGGGATGCTCCTGGCTCTTTAATATGTCTTTAATTGTAAACATGCCTGCTAACGTTCTGCCGTCTTTGTCTAAGACGGGAAGTTTTTCGATACGGTGTTTGTGCATGATGTCTACGGCCTCGCCAGGGGAGGTGCCGATGACGGTTGTGATCAGCTGTGAGGTCATGACTTCATGGACCGGACGACCTGTGTTTTTTTCGAAGCGAATGTCTCGTCCTGTTACGATGCCAACCAGTTTCCCTCCATCAACGACTGGAAAACCGCTGAAGCGGTACTTTTGCATAATGGCAATCACATCCCCGACAGTGTCGTTGGGTTTGACCCCTATGGGATCGGTCACCATACCACTTTCGCTTTTCTTGACGCGACGAACCTCGCGAGCCTGATCTGCAATGGGAAGATTTTTGTGGATAACTCCAAGGCCACCAGCCTGTGCCATCGCAATAGCAGTGCCAGATTCAGTCACGGTGTCCATTGCGGCAGATACAAGAGGGGTCTTTAACTGAATAGTGCGCGTCAGTGCCGACGAGAGATCGGTCTCATGGGGGAGGATTTGAGAGTGTCTGGGGGCTATTAGGACATCATCGTAAGCAAGACCATCGCGAAACTTCGTGTCATGACCCATGGCAGACGCCTCCTGTTGGTAGAAGATCAGTCGAGACCGAATAGTTTAAAGGGTATTAATGTTACGTCAATGAGAGATTTTTAAAGACTGCGTGAAGGAACATAATTCAGATCGACCTCTATAAATTCGCAATCGACGTCCAGCTCTTTTAGTAACCATCGGCATTTATAAGAGCGGGTGCTTGAGAATTCATATAACTTCAAAATGTGTCTCCTTGTCTTATCAAAAACATTTGATATTCATCTCAAGCTCTGTCCCGTTTCTGTTAGTCCCTCATTCCGGTGGGCCGGCGGCTGCCACAGCCCGAGTGCAATCAATAGTTCTTGGCAAAAATCACCCTTACGCTGGTTGGTTTTCCAGTAAACAAACAGATGCCGGGACGCGAAGGTTCTCCTAATGGGATACAGCGCGGCGTTACTTTTATAGATGCGAGTTTCTCGTTGATGAGTGGGGCGTCTTTCGGATCTGGTGACCAATAAGCCCAAGCAAAGCCACCGTGAATTTCAGGCTTTTCTTCGTTTTTAGGAGTGAACCAAGCGGCAAATTCCCCGAAATCGGTAAACTCGCGGGTCTTGGACTGGCGGTTGGCTAGGGCACGTTGAAACAGTTGGTGTTGGATGTCGTCAAGTTGTTGCACGATGTTTGCTACAAATGAGGTTCGCGGGACAGCGGTCTTTTCTTTTACACCCTGATCGCGCCGAGCGACAAACAAACTGTCGGCTTGGATGTCGCGAGGACCGACTTCGGCACGAATCGGCGTACCTTTTTTAATGTGCTGCCATGTCTTTTCGCCACCTCTTAAGTCCCTTGCGTCAAGCTCAACACGAATCTTGTCGCCCATGTATAGCTGGCCTTCTAGCTCTTTTTTAACCTTGTGACAATATTCCATCACCTGGCTGCGTTCGTCCTCGTTGCGGTAAATAGGCAACAGTACCACGTGCTTGGGGGCTAGGCGTGGCGGCAAGACCAGGCCATCGTCGTCAGAGTGGGTCATGATCAGACCGCCAATGAGACGGGTCGATACGCCCCAAGACGTTGTCCATGCGAATTCATCGGCGCCGTCTTGGTTTTGAAATCGAATGCCGGATGCTTTCGCGAAGTTTTGGCCTAGAAAGTGGCTGGTTCCCGCTTGCAAGGCTTTGCCGTCTTGCATCATGGCCTCGATGGTGTAGGTGTTGACAGCGCCAGGGAATTTTTCGCCCGGGGTTTTCTCGCCTTTGATCACCGGCATGGCCATGTATTCTTGAGCAAACCACTCGTAGACATCAAGCATCTGCATGGTTTCCACCACCGCTTCAGCGCTGGTGGCATGAGCAGTGTGTCCCTCTTGCCATAGAAATTCCGCCGTTCTCAGGAACATCCTGGTGCGCATTTCCCAGCGCATCACGTTAGCCCATTGATTGATAAGAATGGGGAGATCACGGTAGCTTTGCACCCATTTGGCGTAAGATGCACCGATGATTGTTTCTGAGGTCGGACGGATAATGAATGGTTCATCCAGTTCGCCAGCTGGCACGAGCTTGCCATCTTTTCCAAGCTCTAAGCGGTGATGGGTGACGACGGCACACTCTTTGGCAAATCCTTCAACGTGTTCAGCCTCCTGCTCTAGAAAGCTTTTTGGAATGAGAAGGGGGAAGTAAGCGTTCACATGACCGGTTTCTTTAAATTTACGGTCAAGGATCTGCTGCATATTTTCCCAGATGGCATAACCCCAAGGCTTGATGACCATACAGCCTCTGGTTGGTGAGTTTTCCGCCAGGTCAGCAGCTTTAATGACCTGCTGATACCATTCTGGGTAGTCTTGATTTCGGGTTGGGGTGATGGCAGATTGAGGTGCTTTTGTCATGTGAAGAGGACTCCTGATCTATTGCTATCTAAATATGAACGGCTGACATCTGAGTTTTACTTGGGGCTTTGGTGGCCCCCCGGAGGACAATCGGAACGGGTTACAACGCTGGTGCCCGTGGAACAGGCAGCCCCAAGGCACCTCTTTGTGGGTAGACGTCTTCCGCAGCCTCCATCAATGGGAGCATCTGCGGGACCAAGGTTCGAGCTGTCCTTCGGCATAGGTATTGCTTCGCCGGGATGGTGTCTCGTAGGTCATGGATGGCCATAGGGATCTCCGGGTTCTAAACATTGGTGATGGGACAAGCCTTGACGGCGACTAAGCCCTATAATGCCGGATCTCAGGCTGAGAAACAAACAATTTCGCTTTGAAAATTAGGGCGTTCGTTCTATCCTTATTCATACCAAGACAGATGTTGTAACCACGATGGGGGCGTTTTACATGCAATCCAAAGGCAGGATTGAAAATCTTGCACAAGCTCCTGCACGACTCGCAGCGCGGATCGCGGTGGCTCGGGGTGATCAACCTGCTGATTTGGTGATCCACAATGCCCGATGGCTTGACGTTTTTTCAGGCACATGGCAGTCAGGTGATGTTGCGATTTTTGATGGTGTCATCGTCGGTGTCGCGGATGCGTATGAGGGGCGCCAGGAGATTGATGCCCGCGGCTGCTACGTGGTGCCGGGCTTTATCGACGCCCACGTACATATTGAAAGCTCGATGATGACTCCCCGCCAGTTTGCGTCCACAGTGCTACCGCGTGGAACAACAGCAGCCATTTGGGATCCTCATGAAATTGCAAATGTCAAAGGAACTGCCGGCATTCAATGGGCGCTCGACTCCTCTGAGGGCTTGCCTCTTGACGTCTTCGTGATGGTGCCAAGCTGTGTTCCCTCGACGTCCGAGGCGTGCCAGATGGAAACAAGTGGGGCCAGTCTTTCGGCTAAAGACATTACCCCGTTTGCCAAACACCCTCGCGTACTTGGACTTGCTGAGATGATGAATTGGCCTGGCTTAGTCCAAGGGGATCAGGATGTTATCTCTAAGCTTGTGGCCTTCCAAGATCAGCGGCGAGATGGGCACTGTCCAGGTCTTTCTGGCAAGCGACTAAATGCCTACGGAGTTGCTGGCATTCACTCGTGTCACGAATCGACAAGCCAACATGAGGCAAAAGAAAAACTTGCCAAGGGAATTCATGTTTTGATTCGCGAAGGTAGCTGTGCCAAGGATGCTGACGAGCTTTTGCCTCTCATCTCTCCCTTTACATCGGCAACCGTGGGTTACTGTAGTGATGATCGTAACCCTCTTGATATCGAGGAGGCTGGCCACCTTGATTGTATTGTCAACAAGGCTCTCACCGCGGGGATTGACCCGGTATCTGTTTTCCGCGCAGCATCGTTTGCGACTGCACGCGCCTATGGTCTGATGGATCGCGGCGCCGTAGCACCAGGCTATTTGGCAGACATCGTTATAGTGCAGCCTGTGGCTGACGTTGATGATTTCTCCCGTGGGGTCCAGATTAAAAGTGTGTTCAAATTAGGTCGTAACGTTCAGCAACTGCTGGTGTCTGAGAAACAGAAACCCGTCTCTCAAGGTCTGGGCAGTGGACCGAACATTCGGTTTAAGGAGTCAATCGGACCCAAGCATTTTGAGATTGCCGCGGGCCCAGGACCCGTTGCTCGAGCAAGGGTCATAGGGGTCATACCTCAAAAAATTCTGACACAACCTCTTGAGATGGATGTACCCACGGCCAATGGCTGTGTGACCTTGCCCGAGCGCGGTCAAGTTAATAAGATCAGCGTTATCGAGCGACATCACGCAACCGGTCGGATGACGACGGCCCTTGTCAAGGGTTTTGACCTTCACAGCGGCGCCATTGCAACGTCGATTAATCATGATTGCCACAATGTGATTGTGGTGGGTTCGTCAGACGTTTTAATGGCGAAGGCGGTTGAGGAATTGAAAAAGATTGATGGGGGGATTGTGGTAGTCGCCGCAAATGGGGGCATTTCACAAATAGCTTTGCCCATTGGAGGCTTGATGACTGAGGAGTCACCGCGGGTCGTGGCCCAAAAACTTCGACAATTGAAGGCGTTGGCTAGGGAGATTGGGTGCACGCTGGAAGAGCCGTTTCTTCAGCTTTCATTTTTAGCGCTTCCCGTCATCCCGAGCTTAAAAATTACTGATCGTGGTTTGGTCGATGGGTCTGAATTTAAAATTGTGCCAGTGATGGTGTGCTAGGAGGATATTGGATGCGGGCTATGATTGAAGATATTCGTCGGTTGTTGCGCGAGGGTGTGGTGGACGGTGAGCAGATCCATGAAATCCAGGAAGTTGTCATGGAGTCTTTGCCCAGCATGGTCGATCGATTGGCTCATCGTGATTACGCACCCGGTCGATATCTTTTGTACAAGGATCCCGAGTTTGGCTTTGTGGTGATGATGTTGGTTTGGAATCGAGGTCAGGCCACGCCGATTCATGCCCACGGCACTTGGGGGGTTGAAGCGGTGATTAAAAATCGAGTCCGTGTTACGAGTTACTCCTGTGACAACGACGTTGCCCGAGAGGTTGGATCGGTCGTTCTGCCGACCGGAGCGGTGGCCTACGTCTTACCTCCCGATGCCGACATTCACAGGGTCGAGCATTTCGGTTCCCAGCAGGCCATTACGGTGCACATCTACGGCAAAGAGCTTTTGGAAAATCTTGTTTTTATCCCAGGAGAGGGATTTAGACCCATGCCCGTCAGTGTTAATCCACTGCCCGACGATCTTGATTGGTTTGCAGAGGTTCTATGGCCATCACAGGAGCTTCCTATGGCCTAGCGCCTGAGCACGCTTTCAATACGGTTGTGACCCCGTTGCCTTTCCGGCAGGGTGCCCAGTTTAGGATGAATAGGAGACTCACAGGGTGTCCTTTGACCATTGCCAATGCCCAGGTAACCGTCTGTTAAAGCTTTAAATAATCAACAAACTTATCAGTCATTGAAGCCTGTGTTTGGTTAACCACTCCCAAAAAATTCCGATCTACACAGGAATCCGGGGTGGTGGGTGCGGCCGCTTGCTGCGCCCTTGGTTGACACTTGTGGCGGGGCTTGAGCCCTTTAAGGTGTGCTGATTCTTGAAGTCTTTCCTTAAAAAAAACAGGTCTGTGATCTTGATTTGTGTCTTGATGAATCTACTGATCATCGGACTCATGTGGAGACAATACACAGGCAAGCTTGCGCATCTTGGTGACGCTGTTCTGGCCATGGAAAATAAGCTTCTTGATCTTAGATTTGTTCTGCGCGGGCCTATTAAGCCCAGTGGCAAGGTTGGTATTTTAGCCATCGATGAAAAGTCGATCCAAAAATTCGGCAGGTGGCCCTTTACCCGTAGCGTCTACGAGCAGGCGTTTTCAAATCTAAAAAAGGCGGGAGCCGATTGGATTGGGTTTGACGTGGTATGGGATAAACCAGAGTTACCCTTACTTTCAGACGGCATGCACGAGCTGCAAAAATTTTCTAATCGGCGTGTGACTGGCAGTGAGGTGGTCATGGCGATGGATGCCCTTGGTAGGTTAAGTCGATCGGATCAGTCCTTGGTTCGTGCGATTCAAAACTACGGAAAGATTGTCCAAGGCTACATGTATTATGGGACCGAAGAACGCATAAACTTGGCTCCACTTAAGGGGCGCGAGTTTACGTCGTTAGATTTGATGCAGGATTCGGTGATTCAAAATGCCATTATGCCGGACGGCTACGATCTTGCGCGCTACCCCGAGCTCGCTGTTGGGGCAATCATTGCCAATACAAACGATTTAGCAAAGAGTTCGCAACACTTTGGTTTTTTCAACAACGATGCATCGGACTCGGTGATCCGTTGGGTGGAAACCATGCGCACGGCAAACAACAATCTTCTACCTGCAATAAGTCTCAAAATGGCCGCAAATATGACAGGTCGCGAGATTGTGGTGATGTTTAGTCCTTTGGGCGTTGAAGAGATCATGCTTGTTAATCCAAATGATGACCAAGATGTGTTGAAAATTCCGACCGATCCTTATGGCGAAGGTCGAGTCCTAGTTAATCACCTGGGTCCTAGTTCCACCCTAAGGCACGTTTCCCTTGCAGATGCATGGTCAGATAGTTTTTCAGCCCGAGAGCGCGCAGCCATAAAAGGTATGAGTTTCATGCTCGGTCCAACGGCACTGGCCATTAATGATATGCGGGCCAATGCGTTTGATTCGAAGTTTAACGGCGTTGAACATCATGCGACGGTTATCGATAATATCGTATCGAAGAGATTTTTTTCGCGTCCTGCAAACATCTACCTCATGGAGCTTAGAATTGTCTTTATTTTAGGGACGCTCTTCTCCATGTGTTTGATTTTTGCCTCGCCAGTGATCTCGGCAGCCACAGTTGTTATGTTTTATGTCGGGTATTACTTCATCGATAAACATCTTTGGTTCTCCAAAGGCATCTGGGTTTACATGGGGATCCCTTATATTCAGATCACGGCGTTATATATGGTTGTAACATTTTTTAGGTACTTCACCGAGGAACGCGAAAAAAAGAAGATCAAGGCAGCATTTCAACACTACCTGTCGTCAGACGTTATGAATCAGGTGTTAGATAACCCAGATAAGCTGCGCCTCGGTGGAGAGCGACGTGAGTGTACCGTATTTTTTAGCGACGTTCGTGGATTTACGTCCATCTCTGAACAGCTTCCTCCAGAGAAATTGGTTGAGTTGATGAATGATTACCTATCTCCTATGACGGACATCATTTTGCGTAGTGGTGGTGTTCTCGACAAGTACATTGGTGACGCCATCATGGCTTTTTGGGGAGCACCAATCGATCGCCCTGATCAAGCTGACGTGAGCGCTTTAGTGGTTCTTAAAATGATGGAGACACTTGAGGAGTTGCGTCGTGTTTTCCCGCAAAAAGGCTTTCCTCCGATTGATATCGGCTGTGGTGTCAATACGGGTCTCGTCTCAGTGGGTAACATGGGTAGCCTAGAGCGATTTGCATACACGGTTATGGGAGACGCGGTAAATTTAGCGGCGCGGCTGGAATCGATTACAAAGGGCTATCATGTGAGGTCTATTTTCAGCGAGGCGACCGTCCGTCAGTTTAAACGCCCCGAAGCTTATGCTTTGCGGGATTTGGATGACATTGTGGTTAAGGGGAAAAAGGAAGCTGTTAAAATTTACGAACTGATGCATCCCATGTGGTTTCGCCAAGAGTCTAACTTGCGCGATCTGTTGGCAGAGTTTCAGGAGGCTCGCACCCAGTATAAGAGCCGCTCCTGGCAAAAGGCTCGCGAACATTTAAATCAATGCTTGCGCATCCGCCCTGATGATGGTCCATCCCGTGTGTATTTAGAACGAATTCAGGATCTTGAACAAAATCCTCCAGACGAATCATGGACTGGTGTTCACGTGTTCCTTCATAAATAAGAGCTAACAGTGCTGAGCCCATCAAAATTTGGCAGCCCTAAGCAGGTGGCCAAAGGGAATCCTTTTTTGTTGTGATCACGCCCACTGCGCGAGGACAGGGCGCACCAAGGATGGCTAGAAGAGGTCTTTTATCAGGCGTTTTTCCATAGCCCTAGGGATAATGCTCTTGACCAGATGGCTTGTGATGACTTAGTAGTAGGGTTAAAGGCGATGAGTCATGTCACCAGATGAACGTTAGGAGTCATCATGCAGAAAGTACTGTCGATTTTAACACTTATGTCCCTTTTGGTGGTCGGCTGTTCTGCGCCACCATCTCAATCAACGCTGAAAGCCCCGCCGCTGACAAAGGCACAGGCTCAGGAAGAACTAACTGTCTTGGTCAGTAAAATCAAAGCACTTTATGGCCCTCTTGACTTTAAGCAGGAACGGTTTGGCTTCAAATTCGATGATGCGGTAGCCGAAGCCTCAGCCGGTCTGGCTACAGCAGAAGATGACGCTGCCATCGGCGCAGTTTATGCGAAGCTTTTGATGAAGTTTCGTGATGGCCATGTCGGTATTCGATTTCCGGGGAACAATACTGACATTCGCTCTTATAAACTTGGGATGTTTCTTGTTCCCATTGAAAACCGAGCCATTGTGGCACAGGTTGAGCCGTCTCTATCTGAGCAAGGGGTGGCCGTTGGTGATGAGTTGTTATTGATTGACGGCGAAAAGCCGATGGAGCTCTTACCGTTGCTTCGCCAATACTCGGCCTTTGGCAATGAGGTATCCGATCAGCACAGCATCACGTTTTTGACGAATCGTAAATTTTATATGACGGATCTAAAGCCCAAGGATTCATTTGCCGCACTGCAGTTTGTTCGTGCTGACGGCACTGTTTATCAGGTTCGGGTTGCTTGGCAGGTGTCCAAGGAGGATACGGCGACGGTTCAGTTGGCGGAAGGTCCTGGGGCATCCAACTTCTTGTT
>JBIKKO010000233.1:0-4449 GCA_044360315.1 Oligoflexales bacterium | reverse complement strand
TTCGAATCCCCTGCAGGGTCCGTGCCCGGAGGCGTATCTTTATTGGTTTTTTGGGATTTTTCCAAGCTAGTTCCAAATCGATCCTTGTTGGCTCGATATAACAAGCCCTGGTAGTGCTCCATGCGCTATCGCATGGATAAGGCAAGAGTCACGAGCTGGTCATGAGGCATAATCTCCGCCTCACTAGCGATTGTCATCTTTTCTAGTTTGACTGCCATGCTATTGGTGCACTGCCGGGTGTTAATCTTATAAGTTCTTCAATTTGTCCTTTTTACGAGGCTCACTCCATTTAAATATCAGCTTGTTTTTACCGTCGACAGTCCACTCGAGTTTCGGATATGGGATTAAATCATCAACCAACTTTTTTTGCCGAAAGTGAAAAATGTCTATTGATACTACACAAACCGAAGCTGCGACTTACCCATTCATAATTACAGTACTTTAAGCAGCAACTTCCAACCGTTCAGGCAACTCCGGCGCCGTCGCCAACGATGACCAGCGCGGATCCAACTTAATCCCCAGCTCCTCGGCGCAAAGCATCCGGATCGCGGCTTCATTGATCTTAGACATCCGCTTTTCTCCAGTCTCCTCCCAACGCAAAATACCGGAGGCAGTAACACCCAATTTTTCTGCCCATCGGTTACGGTTCATCTTGAGAGCCTTACGCAAAAACAACACCTCTTTACCCCGCAGAGGCACCTTTTGCCGGATGATTTCTACCGCGATCATGCGATCGATCTCCTCTGGTGATAGGTCAATAAATTCCTCTTTGCCGTCTTTGCCGATGGGGGCATCAACGAGATAGACGTATTCCAACCCGCATAAGGTGTAGTGAATAGTTTTGCGCTTCGACATTGCCTGCCCCTAAAAAACTGTTATAATAAGCAAATTTTCAGATTTCGTAAGTCGACAAACGACCGTTAATTCCAGCTCTGTTTCATCGTACCCTATGACCTTGTATCCGCCGTTGCTTTGCAGTTTCGTTGTATGTGCTGTTCGCCCTACGTTCCTAATGTCCTCATCGGTGACTACCGGATGCATTCGTGTTTGATCGCAGTGTATGGAGTAACGGAACAGCCCGTCGCGGAGTAGTTTTTGAATTTTCTGAGCTGTTTTTCTTGCCACTTTAAACACCTCACGAAATCAGGCATAACATATTCAATTGATTTTTTCAATTTAATAAAAACACCTCTAACACCGCTGAACCCAAATGATGCATTTGTTTTTTTACCAAAACCCGTAAGTCACAGAAAAGCCCCCAATTTAAATCTGCCGATAAGTAGAACTGGAGGCATGAAATTCTGTATGAAAAACTGATCGACAGCAGTCCGCTAAAAATTAGCTTTACTGACAACGATGATGACGGCCTACGGGGGCTGTCTCCTATTGAGTCGCCTATTTGAGAAGCTTAACATAATGTATCTTTGGCCGCAGAGGCATTCAATTTCGTTGTTTTAACGGACCGCCATGATTGTTCTGTCTTAGCACTGCAAACATTGCCTGGCCAAGTGATGTCTTAGTTTATTTTTTTGGCATCTGCTCAAATGGGCGCGGTGCAACTTTTTCTGCTCCCGCAAGAGCGTCCTTACATAATATACCAAGGTTCGCCATCATTTTTTCATTAAGTCTTTCACCCCGTTGAAAAGCTTCACTTACATATGGGTAGGCCAATTTCGAGAAAAGATTGATCCATTTTTCATTATACCACTTTGCTGTATAAGAAAAGTTTTTTGGATCGAATTTTTTCGTGTAGATTGCCTGTCCAATTATCACCGCTAGGGGCTCTTCAACCAAGGTGCTTTTTTTTAATCGACCTTGAACAGGGCATTTGTCCAAAAAAGCTTTTGATAGACTTTGTTTTTGTTCGTAAGTCTGCATGGCTGAAATGGTGTGGACAACTTCATGGAAAGCAACGTCGACGTCGGCCTCGGCGTCATTTAGATGTTTAATAGGATTGTAGCGCATGACCAAAAATCGACCCGTAGGCGAGGCGTTTGTCCTATCGATGGGCGGCCACCAAACGTATTGAACCGAGTAGTTTACGGTCGATGCAACGCCGTAAAAATTTGCGACTTTAGAGAAAAAATCTTGGGAACTTTTGGTTCTTACTTTTTTTCGCACGGATTGAGCCACTCTCATGAAAACCTTTGACTCTTCGAGCAGCGGCTGAACTTTTTGGGAAAATACACTATAGAATAGGCGTAAAAAATTTAACTCGTCAGGACTCAGTTTTTTGCTCAGGGAATTGAAGGCGTCATCCCATGTTTTTGCATTGTAGAATGCCTCGGCGATGGGGTCAGAAGTCAAGATGCTTTGAAACGCAAAGACACCGTTTCGATTTTTACTGGGGTCCGGCTCGGACTGGTCGGAAACGTCATAGTATTTTTCACGGATCGCTTTGTACTCGCCAAATAGCTTTAAATCTTGTTCGGATACTGGATGCTTTCGCTCCCAATATTTACGATATTCCTCTTCGCAAAATCCTGGCCACCAATTCGACACATTGTCGATGATGTCAAAGGTGTTGGCCACGTCTGAATAAGTAACTTCGAAGCTGACAATACTTGTGGGTTTAGCTGATGATTTTTCGCAAATAGACACCCAAACAGCAGCTGACAAGAATATCGACATGATGTGAATAATGATTTTTTTCATCTCGACTTGCCCTTCGCTATTCAATTTATAAATAGATTTTAAAAACGTATTGGATGTCAGGACTGACAGATTTTACAGTCATTTTCAATCCGATACTATAAAAATCAGCATTTTTAAGACAGCTTAATGATCAAATCGAAGTTCTCTCTCACTTAAGACCCCCTCAAGCTTTGGGTTCATGATCATCGGATTTAAGAAGCATCATCGCGAGAGCAGATCGAACGAGAAAGAGATCCCCAATGCGCGTTGCGCCGGTGATGACTCAACTTGGAGTAGATCCCTTACGCCCGTTAAGCGTCGCGTAACTCACCTGGTACCACGAGGCCTAAGTTCATACGATCCGAAAAGGTCTCGACTTTATTTCATAAAGGCCGCGACTGAATTTTCACTTCGCCCCCAAAATTTAAAAGCTCCAACCGACAATGCAGCAGAAACGTCATTAGTTACATTAAATTTAAATGCCAATCCTGTACCAGCCTCAACTCCGAGTTTTGGGTCACTATTCGGCGCGTCTAGTCGGGCTAATCCTCCTGAAATATAAGGATATAAGTAGCGATTAAGCTTGTATTGGAGCTGCAGGCCACCGCCAAAGTTACTACCCACAAACTGATCTTTACTTAGCATATCTGCTTTCAGATAATATCGAAGTTCCCCTCTTTCTTCGAAGAAGGAATAAGCAGAGGGACTCGTCAATCTGATGCCGTTACTAATATAGTCATTTGAAAATGCTAGATTAGCTCCAAGAGTCCATGGGGATGTCCTAGGCGCTGTCTGGACAATAGTTTCCCCAAAACTCACCGAACAAAACAAGGCTGCGCTGGATGCAATACAAAGATTTCTCACTTCAAAACCCTTGAAATAAAAAAATTACACTCGCTACCTAACAAAAAAATCATTAGAGGCTAATGAGAGGCGGATCTCCCAAGATGGGCGGACCGATGCTGCGCCAAAACTCTGGAAAATCAAGCAGTCACGTGAGTGAAAGTCATTTCTTCAGAGTTAATTGGCATTTTATAAACTCTAGACGATTAAGTCCGTTATCTGTTTGAAAAGAAGCAACCCCTGCAATACACCTCTGTCTGGCCAATTTTTTTTACAAAGGACGCGCAGCACAGGATGCCTCATTTCCATCATAGTGGAGACCCAATTGTTGGTAGTTCAGCTACTGCGACAAGCCAGGTGTGCTAGACGTCAACTTGATTACCGACGCGTTTATGTCCGCCCAATCGGCGGTCTCTGGAAGAACATCTACTTTTGTTCCGGCACCTAGCGCAGCGAGAAGACTATCTCTTATTGCCTTTGAATCGCCGAATGCCAGGACCAGCGAGTCATCCCGGTTTAGCCAGGTCTGCTTGGCCTGCTGAAACTTGCCTCTCTCGAGAGGGCTCTTAGCTTCGCCGGGGTGCATGGCGTTGACTCCATGCTGGATGGCGTTCATCATTGCATCGTAAACCGTTGCGCGTTCTCGCTCAGCGGTGCCATTTACTCTTCGCTCCGCTGCGGCCAGCACGTGCTTTGGCGGCGCTGGGGCTTTGACAAAAGCGTCCCACAAACGCAGATACTCTCCCACTAGTTTTGGAATATTTTCGTTGGCACCGAACGTCAGGCCAACAATAACGTCACGATCAGGGCGGCGCCATGTTTGAAGGGATGCATGATAGGTCAGCCCCTGTTTGGTTCGAAGCTCGTTGAAAAGGATTGCATCACCCCCACCGGACCCATTTCCTCCAAGTAGCTCCGTGGCGAGGGCTACATAACGGCGGGATGGATCCTTTATTTCTGAGCCTTTTTTTG
>JBIKKO010000083.1:0-13973 GCA_044360315.1 Oligoflexales bacterium | reverse complement strand
GTCCTGGGCCAAGTGTAGGAGACTCCTCAATCTTGAAGGGACCGACGTCTCTAAGTTCCTCACATTGATTTAATATTGCGCAAAGGTCTTCAAGCGATTTTAAATTGCGAACTTTAATGGCGATATGATCGATTTTCGGGCTTTGATCATTGCCGTTTGTACCCTTGGGTAGGATGTGCAACGAAAGCGTTCCTAGTGCTACGGCCATGAATTTATCCGAAGGGCTGCTGGTGACAACACCTCCTAACTTTGAATAAAACTTGCGACTTCGCTCTAAGCTTTGAACATTGATCGCCACGTGATCGGGTTCAAAAAAAAGTTCAGAAGGACTGATTACTGACGTAGCCTCTGTGTGGTCTTGATTACCTTTGTGCTCTGGATAAGTTGGGTTCTGTGACATGGGTTTCGTCTCGGATTCTATGGAATAATGACAACTAAAGTTGTGAAAGTTACTAGTTCTGGTTCTCTTGTTCAAAAGGATAAGGTGAATGGGCAAGGTCTATCTTTGCAAACACCGCCAGTGAAGGATCGTACTGGCAGGATAGAAATGCAAGGACTATCTTATGGAAGGCTTGCATGGCTTAGAGTTTTTGGCGCACTTATTTTTGAGAGATTTTGTATTCGCTTCCGCCAGCGTAAGCCCAGACTGGTCCATAAAAACAGATTTTTTGATTTTCTACGGTAATTCCGGCTCCGTCGCTTGCCGCATAGATAGGATGTTTGAGCTTTTTGCTCTGCCGTTTTAGTTCCCTTACGTACTCGGGTTCGTGGGTGAAGTGAGGAAAAAACTCGAAGTTTACAAGGCCGAGCGCATCCAGATTGCGTAAATTTACGGAGTTTTCGTCGCGATCAAAGCTCGGGTAACTTGCGGTTGCAATCGTTGGCGTCATAATGATGGAACCTGCTGAGAGGCCAGCTAGGACGCCGCTTCGGGCGACGAAGTCTTTTAACAGACGGTCGAAGTGGTTTCTCCGGATTGACTTTAGAAAATAAAACGTATTGCCACCGCTTAAGTAAATCATGTCGGCCCAAGCGATGATTCTTTCAGCATCCTTAAGAGAGTACGGGCGATCAATATTAAACTGTATGATGTGTTTTACGCCGTGCTCGGCGTAGGTTTCTTTCACGTATTCATACTCGAAGTCCGGGATATGATTTGCCGAAGGAATGAACAAAATTTTTGGACTTTTTCTCCCCGTAAGCCTAATCGCTTCTAAGTCGATGGGGCTATTTTCCTCAGCGTAGCCGCTGTATAGGACAAGCCGCATAGGTCTACAGTCCGTGACGCATGATGTGTACGACCCGCTCAAGGTCCTTGAGAACTGTTTCAGGTTTCCCGCTTGGTGTTTTGGTGTTAATGGTCGAACGCGTCATATTTTTCAGTTTTATCTCGGGGACGCGGATCTGGTCGTCAATGAAAGACTTAATCACATAAAATAGTTCGTCTCTTTCCAGTTTTTTTCGACTTTTGATAATTCTATCGCCAACATTACAGATGGCGTCTCCCGTCACACGGTCGGGATGATTTGTTACGGCTGAACGCGCAGCTATTCGCCCTATTACGGATTCCCTCGTTTCTTTAGTGATCGAAGCACAAGCTTCAATCAGCTTCATGTAGCCGTTTTGAAATCTGTCTGACCAAATACGGCGAAGCATCGTTGGTCGGGCGTCTTGCTCACTGCAATAGGTGGATGCGATGCTTGTCATAAATGTTTTCACCGGCATGGGTGTCCATGAAGCCTGCAGATGTTGAGGTAGAGTTCTTAAAATATCACGCATCGAGTATAAGGCGTCTTTTGTGATGCCGTCTGCCACTCTGTAATGTTTCTTTTGCTTTGTTTTTCGCTCCCACCACCTAAAGTTACGTTCGTACTGTATGACAAGACGGGGGTGTCTGGTCATGAGGTTTTTGGCCTGGCTTTGGCTAAAACCGGTCTTCTCAAGGAGCATCCTGCGCCTGACCATTGTAAATGTCTTGTCAAAGCGCCGTACTTCGGGATGGTTTCGAAAGCGTGTAATCTCAGACTTTTTGCCAGTATTTAAGAAATGCTCAATTTGGGCGAAAGTTTGTACAATATAGCGCGCTTGCGCTCGCTGCTCGGGTAGGCTTGTTGACCAGCGTTCAATATCATCAAATTTATACTCGTGGTGAAACAGTCCAAACTGTCGGATTGACCCATAATCGATAATCCCCCCGTTGGCCAGAATGTTGTCACCGTCCCAAGCAAGCCAACAGAAAATGTATTCATTTTCAAATCTTGCGGCCATTTCTGCAAATGTATCACTGACCTGGGCAAGTAGACGCTTATACCGGTTTTCACCGCGGGCTAAAGGCTTCCATGCTCTGTTGCCAAGTTCACGGTCGATGAAGAAATCAATGGCGGCCTTTAGTCGCGGCAGATTGCCTTGCTTTAAGTGATTGAAGAAATGACTTGGTCGCAGTAGGTTTGTTCCAGCTCGGACATTGATACTCAAGTTTCCAGGAAATTCGATCACGCAAAGGATTCGTTCCGTCGGTATACCATTTTTGTGCATGATCTCTGAGAATATGGCACCGGTGACGCCGTCATCTAGATCACTGTAGCCACAACCATAACTGACACTTGGATCACCGGTCCGGAAAAACTTTTTGAATATATGGGTCGCAGGACTCAGACATGTGGCCCCTGTGCCGCAGCTGGTGATGTCCCAAGTCTTGCCATTACCTCGCCAGATTCCATTCCACAAGCTTCGGCCATCTCCGCTGGTTAGGCCAGTCTTCCCTGGGTGTTGAAGTTGGAGATAGCGTGTTGCCATGTAGTGATAGGGTTTGATGTCCGCGGAGGGAATTTTAACCTGGTTGATTAAGTCGTATTCATTAATAATTTGAATGGCAAAGGTTTTTAAGATCTCGGTTTCCAATTCTTGATTCATTGCGTGAGGATGATTTTGGGGAAGCAGGCCCATTTCGATCGCTAAATCAAAGTTAAACCAAGCGACTTTGCCGTGCTTGCGCTCCCGGGCTCGATACAGCACGTGAGATCCAGGCACCTGGGTTTGCCAAGGGTGTCTGCCGTCGATTTGCGCAAACCCTGAGTAGTCAAAATGTGTGTGGTTTTGAAGCTTCGCACTTTGCTGACGAACCGTCATTTCTTTGACACCTCCGCAGAATTTATTCCAGAGGTGGATTCGGTAAACTCAAAAGAAACTTTACAATTTTTTTCCTTAAATGATGCTGCGAATTTACTAAAGTCAGAAAAAAATGTGCTGGTTTCCCGTTTTAAAGGCTTTGGGCTGCATCTCTGAACTGTTTTCGGTGGGGTAAATCTAGACGACGCACTCATGGATAAGTGATAATATAGGTAAGAATACCTTTTGATCGTCCAAATTACCACTGCGTGAGCTTTTGTTCGTTTTCAATGCAAGTTAGTCTCTTTTAGATCGTCTTAGTAGATGGGGTGTGTATGAGTTTCACTCTCGATCAGTTAGTTGGTGCGTATAGATTTAGGTTGATGATTGTAGTAGTTGGAGCGGTGTCGTTTGTAATAGGTTGTAAGCCGCGACGTGATCTGTCTGGTTTAGCAGAAGCCCCTCAAATCCAAGATCTGGCTGACTTGTCATCATTCGAGTTAAATGATGTGAGGGAAGGTATGTATTTAAAGAGTTTCGATAGTGCTGTTCGTTACGCCAGTGAAACGGAACGTACGCAATTTATGCTGCCTGAAGATATGTTTAAGACGTATTTTTTGAAAAGGGAAGACTCCCCCACTGCTCTCCCAAAAAAAGTTGAAAAGCTCCATAAAATTGAGAAGTTAGCCGTTTTGATGTACACAGCCAATTTTTATAAGTATATGAATCAAGTCCTGCGGGGTACAGGATCCAAGAATAGGGAGCAAGTTGCTTTTTGGCAACCCTTGATCCTAGCCACCGCATCAGGAATAAACAAGCTGAAGACGGGAAAAGATTGTCGTGTCAAACGAGGAACGAGTCTATCTGAAGATGACCTAAACAGAATTAAAGTGCATTCGATTTTTAAAGATCCAGGGTTTATGAGCACCACACTCGGCGAGGTTCCAGCTCAGTTTAATAGAGGAGTGACCTTTGACATTAAGGCAAAAAACTGTCGAGACATCTCGAGTTTATCGTTATTTCCAGCGGAGAGAGAGGTGTTGTTTCCTCCTGGTGCAACATTTAAGGTCGTACGTAAATCAGGATCACTCTCTGGCAAGAACGTTGTCATTGAATTAACAGAGGAGAGATCAGATTCGGAAGCGCAAGCTCTAACAAGTGTGGATAGCGCACCCGGGACCAAGGGTGTTGGCAATAAAGTAGTTGTTCGACCTGGAGTTTACAAGCGTCACAAGACACCCTTTCCAGTTGATAAATCGAATGGAAAGGGAGGTGATCTATCCTTGGAAAAAAATAATGATGCAGTCTTGTCTCTACATGATGGAAGGGTTGTGCAGGGCAGTTGGACCACAGATCCAGATTCACGGCTGATGAGGGTTGAGTATATGATAAATAAATCTAAACGTGTGAGATGGTTTTTTATCTTGGATCAAGAGCGTTTTGCAGAAATCACGACTAAGTCGCTTAGAGGCTCAGGATTTGATCCGGAGGATCCAGATTCCGAAGGGATGGATTTTGTTACCGGAGATCTAGAGGTTGTGGCTTATTATAGCCCTGTGCAAAATTGAAGAGATTGAGCGGATTTAAAAATCCTCTTTGTAGTGAGTCGGACACATTTGGAAAGTGGTGGAAAATGAGTGTTAAAATTTCTGGTGAATTTCAAGGGGGCTTATCCATGAAGATGAGCCACCAGCTGTCAGGAACAACGGTGTTGACAGATCCACCATTAGACAACGGTGGGCAAGGACTTAGTTTTTCACCGACTGATCTTGTTGCGACGGCGTTAGGCGCTTGTATGATGAGTGTGATGGCCATTCATGCAAAAAAGCAGCAGACCTCTCTTGAAGGTATGGCCTGTCACGTGGAAAAACATATGAGCGCTGATCTGCCTCGAAGGATCATCAGGCTTGATGTGCTGATCATGCTGCCGAGGCATTTATCCATGACGCAACGTCAAGAACTTGAGACCATCGCAAATAATTGTCCAGTGATCCACAGCCTTCACCCGGGTGTTGATATCAAAAAAAATTACAGCTACGAGGTGTGACGTGATGCCTTCTCAGGTCACCTACAGTTCTGTAGAAGAAGCCTTCAGTTTGGTAGAGTCCAGGTCCACTATCGTCACCGCGATGGCGGCGGCGGAACCCCAGATGTTTTGGTCAAAACTTCATGAGGTCGCTCTGCAGCACCGTGACGTTCGCGTGTTTTGTGCTAATCCAAGTCAGCCTTGGCCCGCCATAGCAGATGACCGGATGCATGGCCATGTTGAGTTTATTGTTATGTTTATGACAGGAGCTATCCGTAAGTTACAAGGACGAGGCTTTGTACACTATATGCCACAACACTTGTCACGATGGGCGCAAAACTTAAAGTCTCGTCCTGGGGGAGTTGATTTGTTTTGGGGTACATGTTCACCGCCTGATAGGCGAGGTTTCGTCAGCCTTGGTACTTCAAACTGCTATGAATCAGAAATTTTGCGTGCAGCGCGGCATGTAGTGCTTGAGGTTAATCCAAATATGCCACCCACGTTTGGAGGTACAGAAGTCTCTTTGGATGAAGTTGATTGTTTTATAGAGTCCAATGCGGCTTTGCCCGAGGTTCCTCCGGCGCCTTTTGGGGAGATTGAGAACAAAATTGCATCATTTGTTGTAGATCTTGTACCTGATGGGGCCACTCTACAGCTTGGTATTGGCGGAATTCCAAATGCAGTTGGCAAACAGCTTAAAACCAAGAAAGACCTCGGCGTTCATACGGAGATGATCAACGACGCATTTATGGATTTGTATTTGAGCGGAGTTATTACCGGGCGACAGAAAACAATTTGGCCGCGTAAGATCGTTGGGGCTTTTGCTTACGGCAGTCGTGCTCTCTATGATTTTGTGCGTGAAAATCCGGTGATCGAAATTCATCCTGCATCCGTGGTTAATGATCCGTTTCGTATTGGTCGAAATTATCAAATGATTTCTCTGAACTCTGCCGTAGAGGTCGATCTTACGGGGCAGGTCTGCAGTGAGTCCGTGGGTCACGTTGAATTAAGTGGCGTTGGGGGAGCTGCAGACACCCACGTTGGCGCACAACGAAGTTTAGGTGGACGCGGTATCATAGCTCTGGCATCAACCATGAAAAATGGTCTGCGTAGTAAAATCGTGAGCACTCTACAACCCGGTGCAAAAGTGAGTATCTCGAGAAACGACGTAGACACCGTGGTGACTGAATTTGGTGTGGCGCAATTAAAAGGGAAGACGGCTCCGGAGCGTATCATGGAGATGATTAGCATCGCACATCCAGATTTTCGTGAGTCCTTGCTGCGGGAGGCTCGTTCTTTATCGTATATTTAAGGTAAGAGCGGTTTCTGGACCTTGAAATGCTGCCTCGTATGCATACATGTTATCTCGGACGTCTCGGTAACGGCCGAAGGATTGTGAATATGACTGATAATCCAGACTCAAGAAAAAATATTCGCTCTGCGAATGCTGCTGTGTCGTAACTAATCCACGGTGGTCAAAATAGTTCCTGTATCGACGGTCTGTTGAGTAATGTCCTACGAGAGTTTCTAGATGGATTGATAGTCCTTCGTGGAAGGCCGTCCAACGATCTGTTATCGCCGCAGTTGTGTGTATCATGGGAGCAATGGTTGGAACGTCACTGCTATAGCGATCGCTAAGAACCGCCAGTGCGGCGTGCATTGATTCGTGCAAGATCGTTATGGGAAGACGTTTAAATTGCTCGTCAATTACGATATAGGGGATATGATGGTTGTCAATTTGGTTATGATCATTAAGAACGCGAAGACCAAATTGAATATCATTTCCTCCGGGTTTGACCGCGACAAACAATGGTGGCGCCTCTTTGCCGATCGTTGTCCAGGCTAGCAACCATAATTTTAAAGCAACTTGACATGCCGGATCGTCCAGCTCGGACCATAAGCTAGGTTTTTCATCGCAGCGAATCAGCTTAAAGAAGCCTGTTGTAGCTGACGTTTGCTCAACCGGGACAAGTTTTATAGCCACGTCGTGTGTACCTCCAGCGGCGGGATCGAAGTGATGGGGCCTTGGCGGAGTGAATCATCTTGCTTTGTTAATCTTACCACCAAACGACAACAAATAAGAAACCTCAGAGACCCGTCGAAAGCGTGATTTGAAGTCGCGCTAACGTTTTATCCAATGTCAGGTTTAGCTATCGCCGTACAGCCAGGTGCTTGACGGCAGTCGCCACTAAGGATTCGACTGTTTGCTCGGGGGCAACCATGATGTGATCGAAGTGACCATGGGCAAAGGAGGCTGTTGTTTGTCCAATGCAGCAGGCTATCAGCTCGTGACGCAGTCGGTTCTCGGACGGTTGGAGTGAGCGCGTAAAGCCTTCTACAGCCGAAGGACTAGCAAAGCAAACGACACCTTCCAGTGATTGGATGTAGCGTTCGATGTCGTGGTCGATCGGCATTTTGCCATGCGGCAGGTGCAGAGCTTTCTCTGTGACGTAAACAGGCAGAGGCTCGACATGAATATCATAGCGAGCCAGGTGTGTTGCAATGTCGTAGCTAGGTTCTTTCGAACACGGCCAAGCGACGTCGGTTCCTGGCCTTAAGTTATGGGCTAGCCACTGGGACATTTGCTCGGCGTTTGCGACACCGGCCGGGACTTCTGCGTGGACTTTGAAGTCTTTTAACGCTTCTTTGGTGCCAGGCCCAATCGCTAAGACTCCCTCACAAGAGCGCATCAAATTGAATAAGGCCGGATGACGCGACGCATAACGTACAGCGTTACCACTTGTGAAAATAAAAATTTGGGGTTTGCGTTTTGGAAACTTTACGGCTAGCCCCGTCATAGCCAGACAAGGTAAGTGAAGAACGTCTGCATCTGTCGCATCAAGTATGGGTTTATCATGTTCCCAATCGTCGGCTGATCGAGTCCAAATTAATAAGGCCATCACTACTCCGGGTGAGTGTACAAGGGGGTCCGCCGTTGCATCGGGGACCCTGCTATTATGCACGGGAATCTGACAAGCTTCAAATACGAACCGGTAGCCCGAGGGATTGGAGTATTGTGTTTGCGCCATCTTCCCGTAAACCCTTGATCAACGCCTCAATTAGCAGATTTTCAGCATCCGCGTGGTCTGTGTCTATTGACACGCTAGCCCGCGCATAATGTCCATGATTTGAGAGGATTATAGCGCGACCGTCCAGGCAATTGGGGGCTGTCAGGTTGCGGCTGACAAGGCAGCCAAACGGCATTGTACAGTCTCCCCCAAGCCTAGCCAAAACAGCGCGTTCAACGTTGACGGCAAGTCTAGTGTCGGGGCATTCAAGTTGCACAAGTCGATTCAAGATCGGTGATGAAGCTGGAGCTTCGATAGCAAGCGCCCCTTGGCCAGCACACGGAATAAACCATTCAGGGTCAATGCGGTGAGCGTGAACGTCCTGTATATCAAGTCGCTCAAGTGAGGCTTCTGCCAGAATGATAGCATCCCACTGGCCTTCGGTTTCAAGTTTTTTAAGCCGCGTGTCCACATTGCCTCGGATGGGGGTTGTGATTATGTTTGGACACGCAGATTTGAGCAGGGCTTGGCGTCGTAAACTTGATGTTGCAATGTTTAGTTGTCCAAGTTGGTTCAGAGTGTTTGCCGATACGATGCTTTTCGGTTGAAGTCCTAACCTCGACCATAGGGACGATTTGAAAATAATGATATCGGATGACTGATGGCGCTTTAGGACTGCAGCAAGCAAAAAACCGGTAGGAATATTCGCAGGCATGTCCTTTAGGCTGTGGACAGCAAAATGCGCAGATCCTTGCCGCATGGCATCCTCAAGCTCCTTGATAAAAAGTCCTTTACCGCCAATCTCATGTAGGAATCGATCTTGGACCATGTCACCTGTGGTTTTCCAGGTTTGAATGGAAACATTTAAACCGAGCGTATGGAGTTGTTGGGAGACAAATCGTGCCTGCCACAATGCAAGGGTGCTGCCTCGCGTGGCCAGAACAAATGGCTCAGGTGTGCAATCAGCCCCCTGCCGTAGGTCAGTCATGGTGAAGGATCCTTTTTATTGAAGAGTGATTGGAGGGCTTGACCCATGTCGCGCGCCTGCTCGGGAGAGGCGTTTTTAAGCAGCTGAGCAATATCACCTGTGATGCGAGACGACACGGCATTGATGAAACCAGCGATGGCTTCACGTTGCTTTTCGTTTAAGTTTGCAAACAGATCCCTATTGAATGTTTTGCTCGCCTCGCGGGTCATGAGATCGCTAAAATAGCGCGACGAGTGTGATATAGCTGGGGCGACTTCCCGCTGGGCAAGCCATTGTCCAAACGAGTGGACATTTGCCGATAAAATATCCAAGGCCTGATCGAGTGCGTCGCGACGCTTTTCCATATGTGCATCAACCACAGACTTCAGGTCGTCAATATCAAACAAGTAGGCATCTGAAACATTCGCGCAGTCGGGATCGATATCTCTCGGTAGGGCGATATCGATTAAAAACAGGGGCTGCTCTGATCGACCTTCGATCGCCCGCTGCACCATGGCCTTATCAATTATATATCCCGGAGCATTCGTAGCACTGATTACGACATCGGCCTTTGCTATGAGATGGACCAAGTTCTCAAGCCCTTGATGTTCACCAAAGGCCAGCTGCTTAATTAGCGCTTCCGCTCGCGTCAGGCTTCGATTGGCGACGATAAGGGAGATTGGTTTGTGAGGTGCAATATATTCTGCAGCGATCCTTGCCATCTCTCCCGCACCGATAATCAAGAAGCGAAGTGATGACAAATCGTTTGATGCGCGCTTTGCTAAGTCTACAGCTGCATGAGAGATGCTCACTCGATGTCGACCAATATCTGTATTCGTTCGGATGGACTTTGCTGAGGCTAAAGCTGACTGGGAAAGACGGTCTAACAGTGGGCCAAACGTGCCAGCATGTTTGGCTAGAAGCATCGCGTTTTTAAATTGTCCAGTAATCTGTGTTTCTCCCGGGACAAGTGAGTCTAAACTGGCTGCCACTTTGAACGCATGGCTTACAGCATCTAGACCAATCATCGAAAACAAGGGAATCATGGCTAAATCCTGGGACGTCGATCTTACTTTGCCAGCGGCAATCTCGTGAATGCCCAAGTATAAGTCCCTCAGGAAGCGCTCATCGCTGGCGAGATCTTCCGGTAGAACGCCGAACACCTCGCAGCGGTTACAGGTCGAAAGAACGGCCAGCTCCTTGGCGCCAAATTGTTTCGCCGCGCCTGAAAGTGAAGTAAGGATTTGCTCTTCGCTCAAGTAAATTGATTCTCGAGTTGCAATACTTGAGGTGCGGTGATTGTTTCCCACGCAAAAAAATACGGAAGGACAGCTCCGGGAGTCTGCTTTTGTTTGGACGTGGCTCATGGGTTTCTCCGCAGCATCAGGACAGTCCAAACCAACTGCCGGCCAAGAGGGCAAACCCTATAAGGCTCAGGCGTGCCACGCGCTGGGGTCGGTAGTTCAAAATGCCCTTTAAGACTAGGATCGATAGATACCAAAACCAGACTAGGACCGCCCAAATGACTTTCGGCAAAATGACAAGGTCAGACGGCATTGGACCGACCATGTAAAATAATGCCCCGCTCACTAAACCCAACGATATAAATGCAAAGCCAAGCCAAAGCGTGGTGGTGAGCGTGTGGGTCAAGCGTGTGATGGCCGGAAAACTCTGCGGGAGGTCGCTTAACTGGCGACTTTTGAGTTTCTTATCAAGCCAGATAAGAAGAAGGCTAATGCCGCAGGCGATCACCGCAAATGATTGGCCTATGATCGCTGATGCAATGTGGACGGTCATGGCTGGTCCAAGAGACTTCACGGGACTGACCGCGGAAGGGGGCGAAAAGAAAATACTGTACATGAGGGTTATGGCAATCACAGGGGCTGTGAATGCACCTACAATTTCGATGTGCCAAACAAACCAAGCGATGATCGTAGCCCAACACATCGCCATGGCAAAATAATGAGCGCTGGACCCCGTTTGTAGGCTTAGTAAGGTTGCCGTGATGGTTCCGATTAAAAACAGAAGGTAGCCAAGGCGAGAAAAAAATAAATGCCCACGGGTCTCCTTAAAGCCAAGAGCTAGGAGGCCAGAGGCAACCAAAAAGGCGCTTAAAGAAGTTATTGAAAACACAGCAGATTGATTCATTTTAGTCCTAAGTCTTCTGGGGCTCCCCCAAGGTTTTTTATTGCCGCCAACAGTATGTAAGGAGTGGCTTTAGATCGCAATAAAAAGTATATAGTTTGACCGTAGCTTTTATGTTGGAACTACGCTAATGGAATCTTTGTGCAACAGACCCTCTCCAGGGCTTTACACATTGGCCCCGTATGAGGCGCACTAGTGCGGACGGCCTGAGCTGAAGTTTTAGAGATATTGTGCGCAGGCTCTTAGGTGTGACGGCTTGATGTTGCGATCGAGGAAAAATGCAACCATCTAAAACAAATGAACTTTTATCGTCGCCACAGCTGTGGCAGCCCCGAAGTTGGCAAAATCACCCAGCCGCGCAGCAGCCAAACTGGCTTGACCCGCGAGCGTTGAGTGCGGTGACCCAGCAGTTGGGTCAGCTTCCCGGTCTCGTGGGTGCCAAAGAGATTGAAGCGCTGAAGCTCTTTATCGCAGATGCAGCCTACGGCCGTCGCTTCATGTTGCAGGGTGGTGACTGTGCCGAGCGTTTTCAAGACTGTCGTGAGGACGTGATTGGCGACAAGATGCGGATTCTCCTGCAGATGGCACTGGTGATCGGCTACGCAGGTCGCCGTCCTGTTGTTCCAGTGGGCCGCATGGCAGGCCAGTATGCAAAGCCTCGAAGTGAAACGGTTGAATATCTCGCCGATGGAAGACAAATTCCTATTTTTCGCGGTGAATCGGTAAACTCATTCCTTCAAGATGCGGACGCGAGACGGTCAGAGCCACAGAGACTTTTGCAGGCATATCATTGTTCGAGTGCCACCTTAAATTTTATTCGAACGCTCATGGGCACAGGTTTTGGCGATATTAAAAATCTTGAGTCATGGGACTTGGGGTCAATGCCCAAAGGGGCGTTTTGGAAGCGTTACGATCAGATTGCATCCGGCCTGCGCGATGCCATGGCCTTTATCACCGACGCCAACGAGGCTAGTGGCTCTGCGGTCGATCCGTCGGCCTTTGGTCAAGGTTTTCGGCATTTTTTTGTCTCACACGAGGCACTCGTTTTACCGTACGAGGAGGCTTTGACGCGGTTTATTCCAGAGATGGGTCGTTATTATAACCTCAGCACCCATATGCTCTGGATTGGGGATCGGACGCGATCACTTGAGGGAGCTCACGTTGAATATTGTCGCGGAGTTGGTAATCCCGTTGGTATTAAAGTGGGATCTGCATCAGACGTGCAATCACTGATTGCCGTGATTTCTCGCATCAATCCTCATAATGAGGTGGGGAAAATCACGTTGATCACGCGGCTTGGATCCCAACAGGTGCGCACGTCCTTACCGGTTCTGATTCGTGCCGTAACAGAGGCTGGTTTGGCTGTCACTTGGTCTGTTGACCCTATGCATGGCAATACGGAGCGTACCCCCGATGGGAGAAAAACGCGACGATTTGAGGCGATCATAAATGAGCTGCATGGAAGTTTTGAGGCTCACCGCGAGTGCGGCACAACCCTGGGCGGTATCCATCTTGAGTTAACGTCGGATGCTGTCACCGAGTGCACGGGAGGCACAGCAGGAATCTCTGATGGTATGTTAGCTGAGCGCTACGAGACCTGGTGTGATCCCCGTTTAAATGGCGCCCAGAGCCTCGAGTTAGCTTTTATCGCAGCGTCCTGCTTACGTCGTGAATCTAATCGCCATCTGATATAAGAAGGATTTTTAAGAAGAGATACCTTCGCCTGACCGCATTTGACACCAAGTCTAGGATGATGAGATGCAAGTCATGGAACCACCGCCCTCAAGCAGGGATCGGTGGTGGTTATGCCAGTTGCTCAGGAAATGTTGAGACTAGGATCCCTATTCATGTACCCCTTGTAAAAAAGGGCTATAAATTCCTCTAAGGTGACGTCTGAGACGACGGTAGGCCGTTATACTGTTGAGTGAAAGCCATCATCACGATGGACATCAGGATCTGGCTGTTGCCACCTTGTGATGATGTACCAATAAGCTGCGCATACTGTGGCAGTAGAGCAATTAAGGATCCTGGGTTGTTGATCTGTCCTAGGCCAAGAAGCTTGGCAAGATCAAGGGATCCAGGGGACTGATTTGGAGACGTTGAGGTGATTCCTGGGATGTTGACGGGAGTGAGTTGTTTTGGGCACTGATTGCCGCCAAGGCTGATTCCAGCGAGGGTCAACAGTTGGGTGATATTCATTGATTGTAGGGATGAGGCAAGGTTTAAAACGTTAGCCATATTCAGTTGACCGCGGTTTTGAGCCATCGATGCGTTTTGTAGAAGAGTTAAAACCCCGAGAGCACCATTGGCATTTGGTAGAGGAAGACCTCCCTGGGAGGCATTGGAATTTACGTTTGGGATGATGCAGGTTAGGTTTGATAACACAGATCCAGGAAGTGAATTTAAAATGCTACTCAAACCGTTCAGGGAGCCAAGTCCAGGTAGGTTTGCTAAAAGGTCTGCCAGGTCAGGAGTCTGATTATTGTTTGGTGGCGACGGGGATGGGGTAGGATCAGTGGGCGTAGGTCGCGTCGCAGGCACAAAGTTTCCGCTGACACTGGCAAAGCCTGTGCCAAGAGCGGTTTGAAGCATGAGTGGTCCATCTTGAAGTCTCCCGCGGGGTGACGATCCCTTAGCAAATCCCTCTAAATCGCCCGATGTAACCGGATACATGATGTCAATACGATTGTTCGTATGATCCAAGCCAAAAGAGTGACCT
>JBIKKO010000232.1:0-4489 GCA_044360315.1 Oligoflexales bacterium | reverse complement strand
CGCGCATTGCGTTTTTTTGAATCGCGAAATTTTTAAGTATGTTAGTGTTACTGAACTTTAATCTTTCCATTTCCTATCGTCTCTGACCTAGCATCACGGCTGCACCTGTACCGTAAATTGGGCCGTAGGCAAGAGTCTCCACATGACGACGTGGGTGATTAACTCCTGCACCCTCAAGAAAAGCTAGAGCTTTTAGCCCCATGTCGACTTTAGCAGCTCGACAGTATTCATCCCGCACCTGTCTGATGCGATCCCATTCACCTTTAGCCAACCAATCAAGGATTCTTTTATTCCAGGCGTCATCACCAGGATCTCTGACATGATCTTCGCTAAAGTCAATTTCAGTCGTGAAATAACGCCCAGAGAGTCCTGAAACAACAACAATCGCTGTAACCCCATCGACAGACGCCACCGCATCCGCTGCCACCTTACCGATGGTCATTGTTTCAGTATAATCCGAATAAACACAACAGCTGTACATCGCCGTCGGTAGTCCATCGGCATTAATCAAGCGATCCGCTACGATGGTACCGGTATCAACGGGAAATCCCTCGTAATCAACCGCACGAACCTGCAAGCCGACCTCGCGAGATCTATCGATTAACTTCGAGGACAATGGTAGATCCAATCGAAAATCAAAATCTAGATTTGCAATCTCGTACCAGTTTTCATCAACATGGCGCCCTGTAAGTCTTGACCTCATTTGAACAGACTGGCCTAAAACAGAGAGCCACTGGGTCGAATAGTAGAGAATTCTCTTCACCCCCTGGCGCCTAAACTCCAACCCAACGTCGCGACATGCGTTTGCTAATTGGTGGTATGACGGATTAAGATTTGGGCATAACAAATGTGGCAAACCCGGAACCCAGGCATACAAGATTTTATCACTCATGAGGTTCGCCCTCCAGTCAGATCCCATTCCATCACAGCGTTGCCAGTCCCAATAACAGTTCCGTACCCGTGAAATTTGGCTGGAATTTTTGGCATATCCATTGCTGCAAGCATCCACGTCAAACTTCCGGCCTTTACCTCGGCAAACGTCTCTTTCATAAAATCAGGTAGACAAGCAAAATAGCCGTCTAGATCACCACGCCTAAGGCGCTCAATCACCTTCATGTCCCACTCGTACTGCGCCTGCGAGAAAATGTGTTCTCGACTCATATCTTCAGGGAGATCAGGGTTTGGCTCCTTCGCAAAATGCAAATGCGAAAGTGTGTTACTAGCTGCCAAGACGGCTCGCCGTCCAAGCCTTTCAATCGCCCTTTTTGTTGCAGCTCCGAGCTTTAAAAATTCACCTTGAGCGACGTCATCATCATAAAAATAGGGACTATTATTTGCAGAAATGGCGACAACAGGGATGTCCCAATCAGGATTCATCATATGCAGCGTCACGATCGTGCCATAATCGACCCGAAACTCCGGGTTTTCCATCCTTTTCATCGTCAGCCCTTCCAGACGACCCTCATCATAGATCGCTTTTGCCAAAGGGCAATCAACCGACATCTCAAACTGATACCTAAACAAGTGTGGAAAAATCGGGTCAACCGACAGCCCAGAAAGCTTCGGCACGCAAAGAACATGATGACCAACCACGGTCTGCCAGTGAGGCGAATGCACCACAATCACATCTGGCTTTAGCTCCTTTAAACGCTGGCGACAGGCATCATAAGCAAATCGCAAAGATTCCCAGCCCCCTCTTGATCGCGGTTGATTTTGCGGTGGGTTCTCCCCGTACACAAGATGGGGCGGATGCGGGGCTAGCCAACCGCTCAATATCCCGGCGTCCATGACTCGTCGATTCGACATAATAGCAGTTCCTCAACAATTAACCGGTTTTGTATTTCCGTACTCGACAACCCTAAGTTACCCTAAAAGCCAAACGCGCTCGAGCTGTAAAATCAGCAAAACGCCAAACCTTACGACCTGGCCTGAACCGAGTTTGGATGCCTAAGCACCAACTATTTACCGTATTTAAGTTAAGAGGAAACGGAAAAAACGTAAACCTAAACTGGTTGAAAAAATTGAGGGGATTAAAGACAACAAACACCGGTCACGCGCCGGGCCGTGACAACCCTGCTTAGCCTTTGGTCGCATCCTGACCGAAATTCATAACATTTAAAAAAATTGGCCGATTTGACGATCGGCCATTATACGATAAAGTCGACAACGATGGACTACAAGACCTAACTTTATATCTGCTAAAATTCGCTCGTTTAAGTCCCAAAGCAATCTGTCAATAGCCGCTTGAAGAATTGCGCCCTATACACGTCAAGCTTTTCGCTTGTCTCCGCTTGATAACTGCCGTAAACGGTTCATCCACAGAGCGAATTCTAAGAACTTCTAGAGTGGGTTCATCATTAGTTATCTCAAGCAAGGAGTAGCTATTTGAACACTCAACGCCAAACTGATAGCCGGGCATTGGCTTACAATCCAGCTTGGTTCGTTCAGGCCCCCCGGTACCGTCAAGTATCCGATCGGCGCCACCCGGCCGACGCGCATCGAAGTCTGCAATGACGGTAGCATTCTGAATAGTCGCAGGGCCGCCCTCACGGTCTTTTTTGCTAGCAAATGTAAATATTGGCACAGAAGACTCATTGGAACAGGCCCACACCACCTTGCCAACCGGAAATGCTTCATTTTCAACACCTTCAGAATTGTCACTTGCTAAATCAGAGCCTTTCACCCCGCTTGCTGACTTACAAGAATATTAGGACCAAACAAACAGATAACACTAGCTTCACGTTAACCTCCAAAAATTTTAAATATTCCTCATACAAACACGGCTCACTAAATGTTACCATAATAAAACGCCCTCAGCCAATCCAAGGCGGGTGACTTTTCCTCCAGACCATGTCGACTTGATTTTGGAACACTCCCAAGTCCGTCTCAAAAAGGAAACTTGAATAGATGCCTCATCAACTGAAAATCAATCTTTAAAACTGCGAATTTATCCAAACTAGCTAACAGCTTTAAAAAGCAAAAAAGAGCCCGAACTTTACATGGAACACAAATCTTAACACCGCTACACCGCGGCACATCACGCCCCGTTACTTCATTAACTAAACTAATTGAGTCAATTTATAAGTCCTTGACGCTACTACAGACGTCAATTAACGGAAGCGCAAGGAAACTCTTGCAGATAAAAAAAGCGGGCCATTGCCCGCCAACCTCGGTCGCTGTGAAAGACCCGTCGCTTACCGATCGTTATTAACGCAATTAAGATCCTGGACAGCCCTACCAAGCCGTGCTGTCTGAAAGTATCCAGTTCCGTTGGCATCAATGGTCAGAAACGCCGACCTTCCCTGACTAACATACTGAACTTTGCCGCCATTAAGCTCTCGCTTTAAAATCAAACGACGGGAGTTGCGGAGCCCAAGAGACCCGTCTTCATCCGGATCGTAAGCAATCTCGCCATTACGATACGCAAACACTAAAAACTCCCCATCTCCATCTCCGTCTCTCAACTTGATTTCCCAATGGATATCTCGATCCGTATCGTGCTTTTGGCAAATCACTTCCCTTGCCTTAGAAAAATTCAATGGGTTTGGAAGGAAGCAATTGCCCTCTGTGCAACTTAGACTGGGCGGATTCATATCACGAGAGCAGGTGCACTCGCTGCAACCATCAAGGCTCGTCACACTTTGACCAATCATCACAAATCGACCACGCACCTTACATGCATTAGGCATAGACTGTAACACAACAAACGGAGCGATCTCGGCACTTTCAGCGCTCTCAAGAGAACCTGACGATGGCCTTGCCGAACGACAAGACCCAAGACCCAAAATCGCAGAGCCCAAAATGATTAACTTAAAAACAAGCGCGACCTTCATGTATACCCCCTTTATCAATAAGTTTCTTCTGTAGCTTAGCAAAGCAAGACTTCGAACGCAAAATTGATAGACCCAAGTTTTCGCAGAAAAGAAAAAAATTGATTTTGGAACACCATTTATTTTGCATTAAAAATCACCTTCGGGAGATCGGTTACATCCAAACATATAGCTTGAATGACACCATTTTTTTTGCCATGCCAACTTCCAAATGCTCAAACATGACCGCATACTTTGATCTTGGAACAGAAATATTAAAACAAAGAACGACAACCCCTATTCACAAAGCTACACTAAGCAAAGAATCTGATAAGACCCACCGATCAGCCCATCAACGCAACTGTGACACCCGAGAATCCCGGCCAAGACAATTCTAGAGCCAATTTAAAAACTCTTGGAACACGGCTCTTTTTTGATCGCGGCCGAGGCTGTTAACCACCACGAGAAAATATCGATTTTTTGACCATGGACTATCCGCTGTGACTGTCGAGCGACGGTTAGCCGACTTTAACCATCGAGAAATACAACCCTTTTGAAGTGACCAATAAATCACTCATACTGGTCAATAACTGCTATAATGACCAGCATGAATGATTTATTGGTCAAAATCGCATCCTCACAAAAAGAAGAATTCCTGGTCACCCCATATACTTCAGAGA
>JBIKKO010000082.1:0-14113 GCA_044360315.1 Oligoflexales bacterium | reverse complement strand
ACGGATCCCTTTGCCGGTGATATGGTGGTGTTTATTGGTCGCAATAGGCGTCGTATCAAGATTTTGTTTGCAGATGCCACAGGCCTGTGGCTTGCCAGTAAACGTTTTACCGACTATGCCATGAAGACATCATTTAAATTTCTGAGTGATCCTAAGGTGACAGCCATCACCAGCGGGGAATTGCACCTGATGTGCGACGGGGTTGCCTACAAAAATCGAGAAGAGGCTTCCCGCCCAACGCTTTTAAGTGAATCTAGAGAACGGTCAGACCATAGGAGGAAAAAATTTGTGATTGCAATAACTCGACTAGTTGCCCACGAGGCCAGTTAAGATTCAACGAACGCAAACAAGGCTAAACATGTTTTCCTTGTTATAGTTAAGCATGCCACCATTCGCAAGAACTATACCCCAAGCGTCATAAACCAATTCGGAATGGGTCGTGCTCGACCAGAACCAGCCAAACATCGAGCCGGCATCGATCCAGTTTGATCTCGCGGCGGAACGAATCCCATGATTATAGGCATCCCAAAACTCTTTTTGAGTAGGAAGTCGCCAATCAGTCTGACCATTGTGATTTAGACTTTGACAGGATCTCAGAGCAGTATACCAATCTGCGCCACTTAGAACTTTACTCCACCACAGGCCAGTGATTTTATCTTTCATAGTGCATCTTGTAGAGTCAATGGTGCAACTGGACGGATCTCCAGATGCTGTTGTCGTCACATCCTTCCAGACATTTACATCTCCTGCGGTAACTTCGATGCCACCGCAGTCCGTATTGCTTAACCAATCATCCACAATACTTGTTGGAAGTCCAACATTACTCCCATTAAAGTCATCAATGGTATCCCAAATGTCAACTGACTGCGGCGAGGATTGCCACCGATGGAAGGTCACGTTATCACCATCCGTGGTGAATGTCTTAAGAGTCGTAAGACCAACATCACCGTATAATTCAACGGAATCAGAATCGATAGATTTTATATAGTAGATCGTCGCATTATCTAAATCTGCAGGAGCAGAATAATAATTTAGGCGAACGGCAGTCCCGTTTGTGTATCCGTGGCTTTCTATCGTAAACCTCGATGTTGCACTATCTGCTACTGCTGATTTTCCGTCATCAATATCAAACACGCCTAGATTTGCTCGGTTACGGCAGTTAACTTTGAGTTTTCCTGTTATACCGTTGATGGTCGTGCCGACGCGCACATCCCAAGGATCAGGAGCCACTCCCTGGTATGTCGCGTTACCAGGGACTCCGGCCAGGATTTGACCCGATAAAATTTTGGACGCTGCACCAGTGACAAGTGCTGCAGGATATGTAGGCACAGCCACACAGCCTATTGCGCCATCGGCGTCACAATTAGAGTGCGACTCAGCAATTAAAGAGCCAGCTACACCAGCGATAGTGGATCCTAATTTGATTTTGTCTGCGGAAATATTTGCGATTGCTGCGGCCTTATAAGTGTTGCCATCAACCAAACAGTTCACATCTCCATCGGTGGCGCATACATTGGCAGATTGAGCCGAACAATCCTTGCTGCCTGTTTGCAGATCGCCGTTGCGATCGATAAATTTTGTTATGCTACAAAGTTCGGTAGCATCGCCAGTCCAAATCGGAAAATTGTTATCCACTGTGTTGGTCACTAAACTCAGGGAGGCGACCTTCGTCGAACCTCCTTGAAAAATAGTCATCGACTTCAGCCCAAGCCCCACACCGTCTGGCATCACAAAAGAAGCCTTGCTGCCGTCCGTGATTGTCAGTGGAACATCTGCATTGGTGCCATCCAAGCGGGTGAAGCGAACACGGAGATTTTTGGCAGCAGAAAAATTACTGCCCTCGACCGTAATGATGTCAGAAGGTTTAGCTTCTATTGGGCGAATTTTTGAAATCTTTATTCCTGATGCTCCACCGCCTGTGGTGCTGACCTCAATCGACGATTTCATTTCACAGGATACTAAAAATAGAGAAATGACCAACGCACATGTGGACCTCAGGGAAGAGAACTTAACTTTGGCGATTATTTTGTACATTAACCCCACCCTTCCCCAATACCTTTGACGTCGGAAGAAATGGTTGTAGACTTGAGGAACTCCTGGGGCGGACACCCAAAAATGCTTAAATTTGAAATAATTTGGGCTTTATTAGGCACATTCATTGCCAGTCGAAGGCGGATCGAATTGAGAGAATCGAAGCGTGCTTGCTTCTTTGTAGGACCTCGTACCACAAAGTCTCGCCAGGCATGATTTGGAGCTAAAACGCCGTGAAATCTGGTGAAGTTAAACCAGGCTGGAGGAATAATTCCAGCACGTCTCTCCACGAAGATGGTCAGGCGGCTGTTATGTTGCATGAGATCATTTGTAGGGAAGCAATCGCTAGAGGTGCCACATCGTCAATTGATACTCGGGGTCTCACGGCGATGCTCTTTTCGAGGCGAATTTCAGACCTATCACAACAACAGGCACGAGACCTTCTCGCGTCTCTTGGGTTTCCATTTCGAGAAGATTGTAATTTTTAATAGACACATTCTAAACCTGGAAGTGATCGTAGGGGCGAACGCCAAAATGCTTCTATCAACTAAAAGTCTCCAAGAAGCAACAGACTATCTGGTATTTTCGGCATGATGTAATTTTTGGATTCCCTGCGCTGATCGAATAGTCTATTTCTTCAGACGCAATGCCGAACAACTAGCTGGAAACACTCTTAAGGGCCGAAAGATCGACCCTTGACGTGACGTCCCGACTGAATACGTCCACCACCCCATTTGAAGTTTCTGTGTTTCACTACTATTGCTTTGAAACAACTTACTCCCTAAGCTTACTTTAAAAATCAAATTAGTCCCGCAGTTAACTGGCCGGCCAAGTCTTGCGACTAGCCAGAAACTCTGTTATCTACCCGCTGTCATCCAGCAAGGGTGACAAATGACAAGCACAAACAAACCAACAAACATTTAAGACAGGAGTTCCCCACAATGAAGACATCCATCGCACAGATCGCCACCCTAGTAGCAGCACTCTCCACATTTGTCGCCGTGACAAAGACTGCAAATGCCGAATCTATTGTTGAAGGCAGAAATTACAAAGAGATCTATGTTAACTTCAAAGATGCTGAGAAAATCAAGGTAATCGTGCAAGGCCCGCGTTACCGCGCTACGCAAGCAAGAACTCTGGTTGACATCAAAGCGGCTGGCGAAGGCTTATACATCGTCGAACAAGAAAACCTCTATTACACGATGCCTGCCATCCACTCACCGCTGCATGAAGTAACTATGCGCGATGGTGCATCGATCGATATCGAAAAAGGTGAGCTATCATCAGTACGGATATTGGTACCGCAAGGCTTGGAACTTACTGCTGAGGCTTATCGCGACCCCAGTGGACTGACCTGTATGGCCTTCTGGACGGGCTTTATTTACGATGCGTCTTCAGACTCTTGCGTTTCAATCGGCAGCAGCGGTTGCGGAAATCCATTTGAATTCCACAGCCTTGTAGCTTGCAAACGTGCAAATTTGCTCAAGTGATAAAAACATCTGACATTGCTCGCGGTCGTGTCAAGCTCGCCTTCGATACGACCGCCTAGCGAACTACGATCCAGTCGGTTATCATAAACGATGTCTGGGTGGAGGCGTCCCAAGCTAATCTTGTGATGTAAATTCCAGCCCAAACACCCCGTTCATCTTTTGATTGGTATCAATTTTACGACCAATATTAGACGCCGTATGATAAAGCGACATTTAATTTTTAAACTCACCGTCACCCTGCTCAGCCCTATTGGGATCGCACATGCCCAAACTGAAAGAACAATTCGCAGCCCAAAATCGATGATCGTCTCCTGGAGTGACGGGAGAATTCTGTTTGAGAAAAATGCCGACGACATCCAACCGATCGCCAGCATATCGAAGTTAATGGCAGCAGTTATAATTGATGAAGATTGCAATATCCTTAAGGACAAGATCCTCAAAATTAGTACTGACGACCCGCCCAGCAACATGGCAAAGCGTCACTCTGATTTGAAATCAGGATGGCGTGTTGCGATGACTGACTTGATGCACGCTGCGCTTATGCGTAGTGACAACTTAGCCATTCCAGCTATTGCGGCTGCATGTGGCATAAAATCTAACACGCTTACGGAGCGAATGAATCGCAAAGCAAAAAACATGGGGTTACACAGCACGATCTTTGCAGAGCCGAATGGACTATCATCAAAAAATGTCTCGACTGCGCGCGAAGTCATCGATATTCTTAGAATGGCATCCGAACGACCACAACTGCGTAACATCATGATTAAAAAGTCTCACTGGATTTTGGCTCTCTTGCCGAATCAAAAAACAATTCGCTACGAAATAAAAAACACCAATCAAATAGCTGGTCAACAGGGCTTTAACATTATCAGCGGAAAAACTGGCTTTACTAATGCGGCAGGCCATAGCCTTGCGATAGCACTCAATACATTAACCCACGGAAATGTTGGCATGGTTTTTTTAGGCGCGACTACAAATGAAATGCGGTTTAAAGATGTTGAAAATGCTCTAAGGTTGATAGGGGATGATATCGTTTACTAGACTCGACGCCTCAGTTTAGACGCCTCCAAAAACATTTTTACCCAAACTAAGGTAAGACACCGCTTCGGGGCAAAGCACACACCACTTGCTAGAAAATGCCCCAATATAGACACAACCTCGTCCGTTCCTCCCTGAACAGATGGGGTTGTTTTAAACTTGATAAGAAGCTGAAAAATACAAAAATCTATTTAACGTTCTAGAAAAAACTCAACGCTTGTGACAACACGGACTCGTTTCATGATGGATCCCGTCTCACCACCCCACTCTGAAAACGGTGCCGTTATCGAAAATGGACCTTGCTCAGCGGATTTGATCAACCCGATCTTAACGCCTGAGTCCTCGGCAAATTTAGCAGCAGCCTGACGAGCATTATCGCTCGCCTGCTTCAGCATCTCCGGCTTAATTGTGTTCAGATCAGTAAAATAGTAACTAACGCTTGACCGGGTGACAAGCACGCCCTTTTGAAGCAAGGCATCAGTTGTCTCTACAGATTTAGTGACCCTGTCCACATCACTAGAGGAAACAATCACCTGCCCACTGGCCATGTATTCTTTTTCTCGACTACTGTCGTGTTTACCAACCTGACTGATTGATACTGGTGGGCGCTGAATTTGTGACGGCTCAAAACCTTGTTCCTTTATAAACTCCTCGATAGTCTTTCGGGCCGTTGACACCTTATCATTTAGTTTAGAAATGTCAGGTGCACTAGCTTGAAACTCAATGACCCAACTTGCCTCATTCGCTTTGACAACCCGCTCCGCCAGTCCTTTAACCCGTACTGCTTGATCGAGTTTCTTGATATCTAATAATGTGCGGCCACCCAAGGCAGCCGCTACAATAATCCCAATGCCTAAACACACCTGCGCAATGACTCTTGAATCCAGCATTCCAGCCCCCCATATCCGATAAATTAAAAACAAATATAAACTTGCGTTAAACAAACTTTTCTAACATGTCTTGGGAACTATAGATGGACAGGTTTATCGCGGCAACATTAAAATAACACCTCATCCAAGAATCCTTCAAAAAACGAAATCACACATCCCAGCAAAAAAAATCGTGGATACTTGACGCTCGAAACACAAACCATAGTAAATCATTTATGCCATGTTGTTAGGCCTCATCATTAAACTGGGTCACATCGATCTCCCAATCCGACTGGCTACGAGCGGCACGATCTGAGATCTCCTTTAGAGTATCAAACAGGAACTGACCATGTCTTTAATCCAACACATCTGATCATCCAGAGCAGGGCGCAACCCTGCGCGATCTCCTGCTAATTCAAGAAAAAAAAGATTAGAAAAAGAGAAATCAAGGTTTTATGCCAAAACAACAGCATTTCGATTAGCACTTACGTCTAATCTATAGTCCTCACATCAATCAATGTTTAGACTGCAGCCAAGCGCCTCGCCCTAAGCCAATGCCTTTTCTTCCCAGGAGTTCGAAAGCGTTCTGGACACCATCCACCCTCTCGCAAAGCGTCTTTAACCGGTCTGGCCACGCTATAGCTCATCAATACAGCTCTAGAAGAACTCACATCTGCAACCTTGCGAAACCATTCAGGAGACCACATGGTGGGGTTCAAGTCAGGAGTAAAAGGATCCTGCCAAACAAAATCAATGCGACTCATCGCTGCGGCCTCCAACGCCGCCTGCAAATCATTCTGGGACGCGTCACCAATAGAAACCCACCAGGAGCAAATGCGCCGCGACAAAGGATGCACCATCCGCGCCAACCAGCGATTGTCGTTCACCTGACGAAGATTCTGCAAACCACTCAGCCACCGGGGATCCCATCCGGCAACCCAGGGAGCGCGACCTGTCGCCAAAACCTTAACCAGCCTCGCGTCAATCTCTAGACTTAACATGGACAAATCAGGGGCATTGGACCCAGCATCGAGCCAGGCCGCAATCGTCGCAGCTGCGTTATAAGCAAGTCCCATTCCCACATCTAAAACATTCAGGTGATCTAACTGTAGCGGGGCCAACGCTTCCACCAACCCACTGCTGCGCACATAAAGCTGCCAAGCCTCAAAACAAGCCCCCTCCGATGAGTGGAAGTCCTGTCCATGGTCCTGGTGTCGTATGGTCCACGAGCCATCAGCGGTGAGCACAAGCTGACCAAACGGGGTTTCTGTTACATTTGATTTGTCTTCTGTTGCCATACCGCCTTTCCCATACTACAACAAGGTTATGGACACAATAAGCCTTTTACATATTCGGCAATCCCTACCCTTGTTGAGCCAAACACCACCCTCTTGGGTCGACGTCGTCATGGGTGATCTTAATGGCTTCCTCGCTGATCATGCCTCCTGCGAGCGCAAGGCCCATGCAGCAGCCATGATGATGGTGACGCGTTTTCCAGAGTATCCCGTATTACAAGACACCATGATTTCATTGGCCATTGAGGAGCTCCAACACTTTCAGCAGGTTTTTAGACTCTTACGAGAAAGAGGTATGCACTTAGGCTTGGATGAGGTTGATTGTTATGTTAAGGAGCTCATGAAGCATGTTCGCCATCCTCGCGAGGATCATTTACTGGATCGACTGTTGGCGGCAGCTGTTGTCGAAGCCCGAAGCTGCGAACGCTTTTGTTTATTGGTTGATGCACTGCCAGCAGGCTATCTCAAAACATTTTATCTAGAGTTTTCGATGGCCGAGAGCCGGCACGTTCCGTTGTTTGTGGATACAGCAAAACTCATTTTTGGCGAAGACAAGACGAAGACTGCTTTGGACCGATGGCTAACTCTAGAATCTGAGATTATGCTGTCCCTGCCCCTTCGCGCTGGAGTTCACTAGAACACCGGGGCCCGTGAAATGATACACGCAACAACAACCCGACTCCTTAAAGGATAACCCTAGTTCCAATGGAACCTACATACAATCACAGAGCATCCTTAGCTCAGCAGGGAACATCGAAGAGCAAATCACATCAGCTTAAGCCTTAATCGATGACTGAAGCTAGCGTCATCATTTTCATGGCAGGCTCCCCATCGGGACTTTGGCACTGCGCCTGACCCATGTTAAATGTTGCTCTCAAATAGGAATTTCCAGAAGACGGCTTGATATACCGTTTTTGGTTTGCTTGATCGACAACTCTAATCACAAAACCAATCGAATCATGGGAGTTAGAATGGCCGCGCTCAACCATCTTTGCCGTTCGTGTTGCTTTCCACGTATATTGATCAACACTCTTCATCTCAACGGACGTAGGGCTGTCCCAAGAGGTTGTCCTTCCCTCACTGGAGGCTACATTTGTCAGACCGGACTCCAGGTAGACCTTCGAGCCCCACCCAATACTATGGTCGCGAACGGTCACGTCTAGATCAGCGCTCGTGCTCGTGTAGTAAGAACTACAACTCGCCGTATAAAGACGCCCCCAAGCCTGAATGCTAGCCTTATCAATCTGGATTTCACGGCCTTGCTCAGAACTAGCAAGCAACCCTTGTTTTGACTGATGCGTGCGACAACCCGTCATAGCAACACAAGACGCGACTGAAAAGAAAAACAGAGACGACTGCAACAAAAGTCCCAGACGACCGCTTTGATTATCCTTAAGAGCAATCCCTACCATCCCGCACCCTCCATCGTCTCAAATTAGCCGTTACAAAACCTAACACATGATGACACGCGCGGTCACAACAGCGCTCACACTCTAAGTCTACCATAAGCCAGCGTAAACAGCATGGGGGCGTGTTGCTGAGTTTGCGTCAGCTAACCACTCAGCGGACTCAAAACCAAAACGAGCATAAAGAACCAACCAAGGTGTGAGCACCCCACAGAAGACTTAGCTAAACTGACAATTTAGGAAAAATTTCTGGCAAAGCAAACGATTCTAAATATTTCCAAGCCCAAAAGCCGCAGTCAACTGGCCATTAATAGTCTACCTGGGCCAAGGCAGACCCTCCGACAAGCTCTTGTACAATCGACACAGTAGCACTGGCACCGATACGATCCGCACCCGCAGCGATTAAATCTAGGGTTTGCGCAAGGGTTCTAATCCCACCCGATGCTTTAATCTTCGTATTCGCACCTGGGACCTCGGCGATTGCCTCTCTCATAAGTTTAATGTCTTCTAAGCTAGCCCCTCGAGAGCCAAACCCTGTCGATGTCTTAACAAAGTCGATACCATCCTCGGCGCACCATTTTGCAACACGTCGTATCTCATCTGGCGTCAACAAAGACGTCTCAAAAATCACCTTAAGAGGCGCCAAACCACATACCTTTTTGACTGCGGCAATATCTAAACGCACTTTATCATCAAATGCCGACTTAAGCTCACCGACCGACAGCACCATATCAACTTCGCGGGCCCCCTTGCTGATAGCATACCGGGCCTCTTCACATTTGCTGGCCGTACCGGAGGCCCCCAAGGGAAAGCCAACCACCGTGATCGGCAAAACCGGGGTTCCGTGCAAACGCTCTACGGCCAAAGGCAGCCATATCGGATTGACGCAAACGGCTGCTGTCGACAATCCCTTGGCCTCCTGACATACAAATTCAATCTGCGACGCCGTCGTTTCTGCCTTTAAAGCTGTGTGATCAAAATATTTCGCCAACTGATCTGGCGTTAATGTTAACTTCATCTAAACGTTCCTATCTGATTTATGGTGTCTTCCAAATCCAAGAAAAATCCTGTTCTACACGTCGAGTCACAGCGTCATCCTCAATCAATGGCGGTGCATGATGGGGCTTGATACGCGCATCAATAACGAGAGCGCCATGACATCCCCAGTGTTTAAATTCGATAAAACTACCAACACCGTAGATGTCGTGACTCGGATTACTTCTCGTAAATGTGACCCACAGCCAATTGGCAAATGACTCAGAGCAAAACTCAGCGTCATCAACTAAAACCACAAGTGGTATCGCGTCAGGTAGCTTTAGGCTGTTGCAAAATGCGGTTACATCGTTGGCCGCCGATTCATAATCACGAAACGCTGCTGCTGAAATAGCAAGAATTCCTGGAGCAACAAATCTTGGACTGTGTGCTTTCAAACCCTCCACCTGCGGCACTTGAAAATCTCCTGGTAGACGATCCGCTAACTCCCGAACAACCGGTCCCGAAGCCGCAATCACCACTTTACTTCCAAGATTTAGTGACTCGCCCGAGTAATCAAGCGTGTCTATGGTTGTCTTGGTATAGAAGTGCAAGTCACGACACCAATGGACTCGCTGTAGCATGTGCTTAAAAAAACGAGCCTCATCATGACAAGTAAGCGATTCATCATCCTGACGATCAGCGATCAGTAAATACTTTGCAAGCGACGCCTGGTTAAATCCCAAAATCGCATTAGCCTGAGTTAAAATCTCCTGAGGAACGCGCTCCTTGGCATACGGAACATAGCGCTCGCTACCGATGGCAAGCAACAATGGGTGGACACCCGCGACATCCACCGCGTGCATAGCCTTCACACCTGGAAGAGACACTGGAACCATGGGTTTAGTCATTTCGTGAATCATGGCCCCAAACGACGTATCCTCCTGGGGCGGCCGACCAACCACCGTGAAAGGCCATACGGCATTTTTTCGATGCATTACCTTTTCAACTTTAAGTACGGGGAATTCATGCGTCAAAGAATAATAACCTAAGTGGTCACCAAAAGGCCCTTCCGGCTTGGTCCTAGTCGGGTCAATAGTACCCAAAATACAAAAGTCAGCATCGGCAGAGACGGTCCAACCATTCCACTTGGCGTAACGAAATCGTCGGCCTGCCAGCATCCCTGCAAACACCACCTCTGGAAGCCCCTCTGGTAACGGCATAACGGCAGCAAATGTGTGGGCCGGAGGACCACCCACAAAAATTGCCACTTTGAGGGGCTCATTGCGACGTACTGCCGCCGCGTGATGTACCCCGATACCGCGATGGATTTGATAGTGAACACCAACCTCGCTGTTAGTCACATATTCATTACCAGCAAGCTGCACCCGGTACATCCCAATGTTACTTCCCATTACGCCTGGTCTATCAGGATCCTCGCTATAAACTTGAGGCAATGTGATAAAAGGGCCTCCATCGTTTGGCCAACTTTTTATCCAGGGCAACTGATCAATCGTCGTCTCGCACTCCATCACTGCTGCACGAGAAACCGAAGCAGGAAGGCTGAGCAGACCCGTGAACGGAGCATGTAGATAACGCCAGAAATACTTCATCGCTGCCATCGGATCAGCCTTGATTTGAATGGCGTCCTTGGTGCGTCCTAGTGTTCTTCTAAAAATAAATCGACTTCGTTCAACAGTTCCAAACAAATTGCATACCGCAGGAAACGGGGATCCCTTGACCTTCTCGAAAAATACAGCTTTGCCCCCGGCAGCATATACACGCCGCTGAATCGCTGCCATCTCGAGATTTGGATCAACCTCTTGTGGCACTCTAACTAAATGTCCATGAGCTTCAAGGTCGTCAACACAGTCAATTATCGAACGATAGGCCATAACTCAACCACCTGCTCGCACAATCTTGAGATTTTTTTTGGCGAAAAAGGCTTCTACCTTGCCTCGCACATCACCGCGCAACTCCAGAGTCTGATCCTTCATTGCTCCACCACATCCAAACGACGCTTGCATGGCTTTTAATAAATCCCGCGCTTGAACCTCATCTAACGGAAGGTTAAACAAAACGGTGACGGCCTTACCGGCACGACCACTGGTCTCGAGGCGCATTTTCGCGGGACCGGGACACTGCTGCCACCCGTCAATTTTATCAGCTTGCTTTTTATGCGACCCTGTCTCCGTCGAATAAACCAACCTCGAGCCTGTCATCATCTAACCCCTTACGACGCTACCGGAGCGCCGTCGTTAAAAATAAAATAGACCGCACCAACCAAACAGATCCCGGCGTATAAAAAATTACGTGTTACAGGCGTACCCATATACCAAATGGAAAAACCAACAAACACCAGCATCGTAATCACCTCTTGGATAATTTTGAGCTGCCCCAAAGTGTATACATCACTCCCCAGTCGATTTGCTGGAACCTGAAAGCAATACTCAAAAAAAGCGACACCCCAACTCAATACAATCGCCATCCACATGGGTTTAGCTCTTAGGTCTTTGATATGCCCGTACCATGCGTACGTCATAAAGATGTTACTAATCAAAAGTAGGCCAATAGGTCTTAGATAATCCATCACCAGCCAATCTCCTGACCAAGATAATCAAGAAAACGACCTGAATCCTCACGCTTTAAATGGGCAACCACGTTTAAGATACCTTGAACTGACTCAAACGACTCAAGTGGAGCCTGCCCCCCACCCATGTCCGTCTTAACCCAACCAGGGTGCAAGACGACAGCTGTCATATCGGGATATTCATGAGCCAAACATGCATTAAACATATTTAAAGCAGCCTTACTCATGCGATATCCATAGACACCGCCTGAAACGTTGTCACCGATTGATCCCATCTTGGACGACATCTGAATCATGCGAGGGTTTTTTGAGCTCTTTAGGTTGTGCAAGAAAGCTCGTGCAACCCGCAAAGGTCCCATCGTGTTCACCATAAAGCTTTTAACAAGGTTGTCATCACTCAACCCCATGAGGCCTTGGTTTCGGTCAAACAAGACCCCAGCATTATTAATAATCACATCAATCACCGTGCCTTGTAAGTCATGAGCAGCATTCGCAATTGAACGGGGCTCCAACACGTCGAGCTGTACTGGTCGAAATCGAGACTTATAATCTGACTGGATTTCCCAAAAGTCACGAGACCCCTCTGGATTGCGACTTGCGCCAATGACATTCGCACCCCGCATAAGAAGCTGTTTTACCATTTCCAGTCCAAGCCCTCGCCCAGCGCCAGTGATCAACCATGTTTCATGTTTAAGTTCGGTAGTCATACATCCTCCCAGCCGTCAAAAGGCAGATCGTCCCTATCACTCTTCTTCGGCTTGCTGACGCCTCTTCTGATCAGCAATCGTAAGCTCGACATGACTCGATCCTAAAAAACTCCGTGCGGGATCAACAAGCCATCGCTTGCGTAACGCCTGTCGCCCAATCAACATTCGAAATCCCATTTGATCTCTCGCGATGAGAGTCACCTCAACAACAAGTTCGCGTTGAGCAATCGTAATAATGGTCTCAATGACTGGTCTCAATGTACGCTTCCCACCACTATCTGTGACTTGCCGCCATTCAACAAGGGGTGCCTCACATTGGACCACACGCTGCGTATTCCTTTGCAATGGATGCACTTTAAAACGAACAATACTCTGACCTTGACGCTTCAGAACCGACACATCAAACGCATGGAGCGACGATGTTTTGGCTCCTGTATCGATTTTTGCTTTGATACGCTGCACACCAAAATCCGGAAGACCGACCCACTCACGCCACCCGATAACGGCTGACAAAGGCCGAGCGGGCTTAATAATCCTCTTGGGATTTTTTTTCAGTGACGTTTTAATCAAGGCAAGTCCCCAATCCTTCGGGCAAGATTATTCACCAACCATACCTGGGCTTTTTATCAAAAGAATGTCGCGTTTCAATCTCTCGAATCGTACCAGTTTCTGACCGCATGACAATCGAATGAGTTGCTGCTCCTCCGCCCGTATAACGAACCCCTTTCAGGAAACTTCCGCCTGTCACACCTGTCGCAATAAACATAACGTTACCGCGAGCAAGGTCTGTTAAGTTATAAACTCGATCTTTAGACGCTATACCCATGCGTTGAGCCCGTTCCCACTCCGCTTCATTTGAAAACAGCAGTTGAGCCTGCATATCGCCACCAAGGCAACGCAAGGCCGCTGCTGCGATGACGCCTTCTGGAGCACCGCCTGAACCAAGCAATACGTCAACGCCACTTTCAGGGATCGCCGTCGCCAAGGCCGCAGATACATCACCGTCTCCAATTAACCGAATCCTAGCGCCACAATCACGAATCTCTGCAATCATGTCTTTGTGTCGGTCACGATCCAGGAGTATGACGCAAAGGTCTTCGATGCTTTTATGGGACGCTTTTGCAACTTCACGAAGGTTCCAAGTAACGCTCTTGCGGATATCAATTGCGCCGCGTGCTGCAGGACCCACCGCAATCTTTTTCATGTACATATCGGGGGCATGGAGAAACCCCCCCGCCTCGGCAGCTGCAATACAAGCGATGGCCTCTGGCCCGCCTTTCGCCGTAATGCTAGTGCCCTCCAGTGGATCACAGGCAATATCAACACGGGTGCCCTTGCCCTGCCCCACTTTTTCGCCAATGTAGAGCATCGGAGCCTCATCCATCTCGCCCTCACCGATAACAATCAGGCCATCAAAATCAATTGAGTTGAACGATTCACGCATGGCTGTAACGGCAGCTTGATCTGCAGCATTCTTTTCCCCACGACCAATCCATCGACCAGCACTCAATGCCGCCGCCTCGGTCACCCGTACAAATTCCAAGGCTAAGTTTCGATTCATAGTGACGACTCCCTTGTTAACTCACGATTCATCAAACCTGTGTTAAAATACCAAAGACACAATGCAATCCACGTAAGATCCGCAACCAAAAGATGAACAAGCTGCATCCAAACTGGAGCAAGAAGCAACCAGTTTACAACGCCACCAATAAGCT
>JBIKKO010000231.1:0-4543 GCA_044360315.1 Oligoflexales bacterium | reverse complement strand
ATAGATGAAGATGGCGTTAAAGAAGAAGATGAGGATTCTCGCCTTGTTAGCTTTGACCATAAATCAAACGATTTAAATGCAGCGCATGGACTTACTGATGCATCATTAAATCCGTCCGGGAACGCCACTGAGGTCGATGATTTTACTACTCCATCGAACTCAGCCGGGGACATGGGGAGCAACGACACAAATGAGCTCAGTCAACCAAATGCACTCGACCTAAACGTGGAAGGCGGATCTGAAGATGCGTTCACACCGACTGAGCAAGACGAAGAGGAGATCGAGGCTCAGTTGCTTGCGAGTATTGCCGCCGAGAAGAACTTCTCGGAGCCCGACATCATGGACGAAGAACGGATGAACAGTAGCGAGATCCTCGATCGCTCTGAGTTATCGTTTTCTCACGAAACAGAGAATATGATTAAACCTGACCATCATCTCAAGATTGAACAGTGGCGTTCTGATGATGTGACCCCAGAAAGTCAGTCTTCACCTCCTAGCCCCACTGCATCCATTCAACGGATAAAACCAACCGCTCAGTCCGGTAGAGTGTCTCTGTCTTCATTTGATATGGATGAGAATGGAAATCCTGTAATCGTCTGGTCAAATGGGATCGTCCTAACAATAACCAACGACATGGAGCATAGTGGTCCGCTAAAGTTGTTTGGACACACATTAGAAATCTCGTCGACACAAGAGGGTACCAGGGTTCAGATCGATGGAATCAGCATGCTACTACCCAAGGTTGCGTAGCCGTCTAGGATTATTTTATCCTCTACAGCCAAAATAGTCCGCCCTGGACTGACCCTAGTCGTGACAAAGATGAGACCCAGAATCTTGCCAGCTTGAGCCTCTGCTTGGGCCGGCTAGGTCTTAAATTTAAGCCACTCTTGTCAAAAAATAACACTCTGGTTTACCTTTTTGATTTGGTCTATCATGGCAAAAGCGCTGCCTAACGTTCCTATAAAAACGAAACCATCTACGAGTCTTGACAATTCAAGGTATTGCGGCGTGCCACAATTTAAAATCAATCTTAGGCACCAGGGTAAATCATTTAATGGTATCGAACGTCATTGCAGCTATTTTATACTTAGAGTCACCAACTGAATAAGGGGAAGTTTTATGGGATCTGTGTTTATTTTCATTCTTGCAATAACAAGTCATATTGCAATGGCTCAGGCTCCAGTGCTGAGAGTTTACACCAGTAGCTCTTTTGCGTCAGAGTGGGGACCGGGCCCAACGCTGGAAAAGAGTTTTGAAAAAGACTGCAAATGTGACCTCAAATTTATTCCTGCAGCAGATGGTCAAGCCATTCTTTCGCGACTAAAGCTCGAGAAAAACTCACCTAAAGCAGATGTCGTCGTCGGTCTAGATTCTACATTAACCGCAACTGCCGATCGTACGGACTTATTTTTGGATCTCGATATTAGCGCTGAACCAATGCAGATCAAACAAATTCATGCGTCATCAAGGAGTTTTTTACCCTATGACTTTGGATACTACGCATTCATGTTTGATACAAAAGCAAAAAATGGGAGAGGCCTTGCCTACAGCAAACCATCTAGTCTCGAGGACCTTATCTCAAACCCTGAGTATCAAAAATCCGTTATTATTCAAGATCCGCGATCATCAGCTGCGGGTTTAGCACTGTTATTGTGGCTAAGATCTGTCTACGGCGAAAAGACCACAGAAAAATTTCCCCAGCTTAAACGTCAGCTTCTTAGCATAACCAAGGGCTGGTCTGAAGCATACAAACTTTTCACGTCAGGAGAGGCACCCATTGTCCTAAGCTACACGACAAGCGAAGCATATCATCGCGAACAAGATAAAACAGACCGCTATCAAGCACTCATTTTCCCTGAGGGGCACTATCTTGCCGTCGAACATGCTGCAATTTTGCGTAGCTCCAAGCAGATCGAGTTAGCAAAAATGTTTTTGCGACACCTACTGATGCCCAATAGTCAAACCACTATTGCGTCAAAGAATTGGATGTATCCCGTTATATCATCGACCATTCTCCCCAAAGCCTACGCTATGCTCCAGCTACCTAATCAGGTTTTGCAATTAAAACCCGCTGAAATCGATAAAAATCGAGAGAAATGGATCAAGGAATGGCAAACTCAAATTCGAAAAAATTGATAGCTTGGCAACCCGCGCAACCCATCATTGCCTGGTTGTGTATCTTTGGTGTTGCCGTAATCGCAATTGGACCTTTTATACTAGGGATTCTTGCAGCAGTTAGACTCGACCCCACCGCTGATACAGGAATAGATCATGATGCACTTTGGGATGCATTTCGTTTCACGATGGCTCAAGCAGGCCTATCAGCTGCTATTGTTTCATTGTTTGCCCCTATCTTTGGTCTTTGTTTTTTCTATTGCACCCCCAGGTACCGTCACTATGCTGGGACCCTGAGATCACTCTTGTTTTGCCTCCCATCAGTCGTTATTGCCACGGGCATTGTCCTTTGCTGGGGCAAGGAAGGGTTTATGACTTCACTTTTTAACTCGAGTTCTCAATTATCGTTTACAAATACATGGCTCTATTCAAAATACTCCATTGTCACTGCTAACGTGTTTATGAACCTGCCATTTGCAACACTTACAATGAGCCGCGCGTTAGCGTCGATTGGAAACGACAAGATCATTTCTTCTCGGCTCCTAGGATTAAATCATCTATCAAATTTCAGACTATTGTTTTGGCCAGCAATTCGTGGCCAGTTTTTCTACATGTTTGGACTCATATTTTTACTTTGTATGGGTAGCTTTGGCGCATTAAGTATTTTTTCAGGATCTCATGGTTTTACAACTCTGGAATTAGGCATCTATCAGTCCCTGTTTTTGAACAGTAATTGGCCCATGGGAGCAGCTTATGCCATTTTACACACCGTTTGCTCGGCCCTAGTTTCGCTGACCGTACTTGCTCCTCAATACGTTCGTCAATCAAAAAGCCTTTCTGTCGTCGAAGATCAGATTGATTATGATCGAATCAAAGATCTCCTGCCAGCTAGTAAAATGTTTTGCTGGGCGGCATTGGGTTTATCCATTATCTTTGACGTGATCTTTGCATCACCCATATTTGCAACGTGGTATGATGCGTTTAAAGACATCGGGCGCCTATTAGATCCGGAATCTAGTATTTTCAGGGTTCTAAACCGCTCCCTCGCGCAGTCAATCACCTATGCACTGCCGTCTGCCGTACTCGCGACTGCGATGGGATGGATCATTGCACGGGCCCACACTCTTTTTGGTTTTTTAAGACGTCCTGTCCATGCCTCGCTGATACTTTTGGGAGTCTTTGCTCTAAATATTATTCCCGGTATGGCCGGAGCATTTGGCTTTATTGCTTTGAAGGCCTGGGTACCTCACATTCCATGGTCAACGTGGCCGGTGATTTTATTGCACACAACAGCGATGTTACCGTTTCTTGTGATGCATGCACTCCATATCTATCAACAAACTGTTGGTCGTCACCTTGGAACAAAGTACCTGACCGGAATGTCTAGATTTGGCTGGCTCTACCGCGTGGAGCTTCCCTTAATGAAGAAGGCCTTACTAACAATGTTTATCGTTGGATTTTCTCTAAGCGTGAATGAAACTGCCGTAGTGAGCATGCTCGGAGATCCGGAATCACCTACACTGACCACCACAATGATTGGCTTAATGGGTCATTACCGCTTTTCTGACTCAGCTATTGTAGCGTCGATTCTGATCATGCTGACATTCATTTCCCTACTTATCTATGCAAAACCAGGGGGGCTAAACCATGGGGACACTTGAGTGCAACGATTTAGCAACAAGCTTTGGATCTTGGCGAGGTCAATTTTCCTGTACCTTCGCGGAGGGGGATTGGCATGTGTTATGTGGAGGAAGTGGATCTGGAAAGTCGACATTATTTCAACTAATGCTCGGCTTGCAAAAACCAAGCGCTGGAGCCGTAATCGATAACGGGCGGAATCTGGTGGGTTTAGCACCACATCTGCGCAGCATGAGCTTTATGGCCCAATTTAATATTTTGCTCCCTCATTTAAATATTCAAGAGAATTTGGAACTTGTATTACATGACTTAAAATTAACAAAATCTGAGCGTTCGCAAAGAATTGAAGAGATTACATCCCTCATAAAGCTCGATCACACTCATCTTCGAAGACGGCCCATCGAGCTGTCTGGCGGACAACTATCAAGATGTAATTTTGCCCGGTGCCTACTTCGTCCAGCTCGATGGGTATTGCTGGACGAACCTTTTGCTGCCGTAGACCGACCCACAAGAATCGCGATACTGGATTGGCTCAAGGCTTGGCAAAACCGCACGAAAGTTGGGATTTTATTGGTCAGTCATGATCTCGATGATATCTTTAATGTTGCTTCGCACGTAACCGTCATCCGCAGTGGCAGGGTTATTGAGAGCCAACCCTTAGAAGCCGCTATATCGAGACCCATATGCGCTACGACTGCGGAACTCTTGAGATCTGGAATCGTCATCCGTCAGGGTCATGCTAATTTTTTTGTAAACGCCGCCGATCTTTCCCTTTCTCGAGCTATCAATG
>JBIKKO010000081.1:0-14154 GCA_044360315.1 Oligoflexales bacterium | reverse complement strand
TGTAACTGGAATCCGCGTCGATGGTAGGCCCCCGGTTTCCGCCCGCGCTAGCAATAAGAGATCCTCAACCGTAGCGGCCATATTCACCGATTCACGCTGGATCGTTTCAAGTGCGGCTCGATATTCCTCTGGAGAACGCTGCCGCCTAAGAGCCAATTCTGTCTCCCCACGGATTGCTGTGAGTGGTGTGCGTAGCTCGTGAGAGACATCACTGTTAAATCTTTTCTGCCGCTCAAAAGCATCCTCGAGGCGGCTCAGCATTTGATTGAAGGTCGATGCAAGGTCGTAAAGTTCATCACGAACCTTTGGCACCTCAATACGGTGAGAAAGATCCGTAGCAGATAGCTGGTCAGCTGCACGGCGCATGCCGTCTACTGGCGCCAGTGATTTACGTGCCATAATATAGCCCGCCAGCATCGACACGGCTAATATGGCGGGAATTGCCAGCAAAGATACGTTTCGAATTTCTCTTAGGGTCGTCCATGTCGCATCTAGGGGCGCTCCAACCTGGACCAAATTACCACTAAAAACGCCACCCACCATTACTGGCATCGTCAATTGCCGAAGTGGGGCCTTCTCGCCACGACTCCACGTCTCAAAGGTGTGAAAACCGTGCTCAGCACGCGACATCGCTAGCTTTGTAATCGGCAATGATACATCGTCACGAGCCGATCGACTGCGAACATTTCCACTCAAATCCACGAGCCTTGCATAGGCGTTCACTTCCCGACCAGTCAAAAAGTTATCTAAAAACTGGTCCAGGCCCATGGCTAAATTTTCGGATGCTTTACTGGCTCGCATCGATTCAGCCGACGCCAGTAACGCTGCATCGACAGACTTCAAAAGATCACGTTTAACCAGATTGTACATCCCAAAACCGACAAGGGGCAAAAGAACTGTCATGAGAATACAGTGACCAAGCGCTAATCTTACGCTAATCGGTAGACGCGCCATGAACCTAGCCACGGCGCGCCGACTCCATCTAGATGGGTCAATAGCAAACATAAAAATCACTCATGTAAACGCATTAGCTAGGTTGTTCCAACATGTAACCATGTCCCCGCACCGTCTTCAACATTGGTATTTCAAAGCCTTTATCGATCTTCGAGCGCAGATAACCGACATATACATCCACGACATTACTCGAGGGTTCGAAGTCCATATCCCAAACATGCTCGCTGAGCTCTGTTCGCGACACAACCTTACCGGCATTCCGCGCGAGATATTCAACAAGAGCATATTCCTTGGTCGTGAGTTCAATCAGCTGCCCTGCGCGTGACACTTCTCGTCGGGCTGGATCGATCTTTAGATGGCCCACCTCGAGCACGGCTCCAGCATAATCATTTGAGCGCCGTCTCATTAAGGACCGACAACGAGCCAAAAGCTCATCTAAGCTAAACGGCTTTGTCATGTAGTCATCAGCGCCGCCATCAAGACCTGTCACCTTATCTCTGACTTCATCTCGAGCCGTCAGCATCAAAACAGGGGACTTTACTCCAGCGGCACGGATCGTCTGGAGCACAGCTACACCGTCTTTTCGCGGCAACATAATATCAAGGATAATTAAATCATACGGATTTTCTGTGGCTAGCCACTCACCCTCAATTCCGTCATGCGCCAAATCAACAGCATAGCTTTCTTCGCGCAACGCACGCTGCAATAAATTGGCAATAACCATATCATCTTCGACGACTAAAATACGCATGTGAATGTTCCTTCCTCGTAACAGTTCCAATCAGGTTTTCAGCCCAAACCAAGATGACCTTAGATCAATACAACCGCAGTCTCATTCGTCGACAAACCAATCAAAAGAAACGCGATGAAGGACCTTGTGGTAGCAACCACTCGGGCTCCACATGAGCCTTTGGAAGCATCATCCAACACGTTTCTTGCAGAGAGATTTCCCACTACTTAAAGACTCCAACAACACCGATCGATAACCAAGGATCCAGCCTTACCTATAGTTCACCACAAAGAAGATGAGAAGCTTATTAAGTAACCAGACCTCGTCTTTTCATCATTTTGTCCAGAGATTTTCACTCATTGCTCTTGCCTACCCTCAAGATCCCGTCACCTCTTAAGGGGCACAAGACCGCGCCAAAGCTATGATATTATTAAAAAATTAAATGCACACACCCTCAGCCGACACATCCGGCCGCTACTCAATGGGGGCGTTCATAAAGAGGGCTGACCGCGCTTAACGGCATGCCAACGGGCTAGAAGGATAAGGTCAATCGGGCCGGTAAGATTCGACATTTTCACCATAAATCTGGAAACTTGCGGTGCCGTACTGATGCGACTGACTCGTCACCCTTAACACCCCCTCCACCATGACGGGGCCGTACAAGGTCTTCGCAGGCCCTGCAACCATCCGCACATAAACCATCTGATTTGACGGTGGAGGGGGGGCATGAATACAAGCCTGTGGATTGGGTACCAAAAGAAACTCGGTCACCTCCGCTCGATTATCCTCAAGGGGAACCATAAATCCTGGAGACCTAATTTTTTGACCATCAAGAGCCTTCAAATCAGCGGGCATTGCGCCTGTGTTTGAATCAAGCTGCCTGTACATACCCCAATCAACAATCTTTAACTGTTGGGACGCCTGACGACCAATACTTGAAAGTCCGTAAATACCGACCGCCAAGACGGGCAAAGCAAACAAGGCAACTAAAACCATTATTTTGGAAAGCGGCATACCCGACGGATCTTTTAAAAGATCATTTGCAGCAGTTTCACTCATTCTCGATTGGCTCCCCTTCGTTGCGATGCCCTAAAATCTTGTACCCAAACCATCATGCATCGCCGATCTGTAGGAGTTCCATGATGCAAGAACACCAACCACACAACCCACGATCATCATGGCGCCAGCAAACAAACCATCTTGCAACGTCAGGCGCGTCAGAGGCATCACCACGGAAAACCTACCCTCAATCCAAGGCCCTAACATCGCTAAGCCACCATACATAAGACCAGCACCTAAAGCAATTCCGGCCACAACCAAAAACACAGCTTCTCCGGCCAACAACGTGAACACAGTTCCAGGACCTGCCCCAATGGCGCGTAAGATCATCATCTCCCGCCGTCTATAGGTGCTTGCCACGTATAAAGATACAAACAATCCAAGAACCCCTGCAATCACAACACAAAAACTGACCACCGCTAAAGCCGTCTCAAAAATTGCCAAATTTTTCCAAAGTTCGGCCATCGCCATCCCCGGGATAATCGCCAACAGCGCATCACCATCCCAAGTATTGAGGGTTCGTTGCAGATTTAACGTTTCCATGCGATTTTTTGCACCAAGAAAAAATCCACTCACCGCATTGACTTGAAGTACTCCATCCTTGACGTCAAAGCTTCCTTCGCCATGAACGTGATCTTCATGATCATGATCATGGTCATGGTCATCTACATGCTCAGCATGATCATGGGCCTGCCCAGACTTATGCGCAGCCGTGGCGTGATCTCCACTTTCTTCTTTGATTGTCTCTCTGTGGATTTCTGCCATGCCTACTAGAGAAACAAAAACCGAGTGATCAACGGGCGTTCCCGTTGGCGCAAGAATGCCAACGATACTAAATGGATGATCATCATGCTTTTCAAAACCATCACCGTCTTCTGTGTGCCCATGACTCAGAACGATCTTTTCTCCCATCCCAAGACCCAGGGTCTTTGCCACCTGTGATCCTATGGTTGCCTCACTATTAGATTTGAAAGCTTGCCCGACTTGATATCTTAGGGACTCCCCGTCACGAACCTTGTAGCGATCAAAGAACTCTGGAACCGTACCAACAACTGGAAACCCACGATACCCATCACCTAGACTATAAGGAACCACCCACTCAACCTGCGGCTGCTTCTTTGCAAATTCAACAGACTTCATGGAAACTGTATGCGTTGGAGTTCCTACATGAAACACTGAATATAACAATAAAGACAGGGTACCTGACCGGGGACCAACTATTAAATCGACCCGACTTATAGCCCCGCCAAATGCATCGCGCACAGCATCCTTCGTTCGTCCCACACCAACAAATAATGCCACGCTAAGCGAGATGGATAGAACCGTTAATAACGTGGCGACGCGCCGATGCCATAACGACTTTATTGCAAGTGAAAAAACACCCATCATGGCTCACCCCCTGGCGCAATGGAAACCTGGTTTATGTCCTTCAAAGCCACTGATCGATCAAACATACTTGCCAATGACTGATCATGACTTACAAAAATAACCGTACTACCCTCGCGCTGTGCGTGTTCTGTTAGTGTCTCCAAAAAACTAACGCGAGTATCATGGTCAAGTGCCGACGTAGGCTCATCGGCAATAATCAGACCAGGACTTCCGAGCAAAGCCCGGGCAACTGCAACTCGCTGCTGTTGACCAATGCTCAATTGCGTCACTGGCTTTGTTGTCAACGAGCCTAATCCAAGTTTGTTGAGAAGATCTAGAGCTTCATCTCGAGATGAATTAAAACCGCCACTCACGCCTCGCCCAAACTGAGCCGGCAGCACAACATTTTCAAGAACGTTTAAGTACGGCACCAAATTAAACACTTGAAAGATAAATCCAATGTGTTGGGCCCTGAACCTATCTCTTTCCGACTGGGTCATTTTTATCAAATTTTGGCCTAAAACCTCGACATGACCTACTTGAGGCTTATAAAGGCCACCAACCAAACCAAGGAGCGTTGATTTACCAGATCCACTTGGACCATGCAAAAACACTCTTTGTCCCTTGTCGAGATCAAACTTTTTTATACGAACAACGTCTTGAAGTTTTTCGTCGTAACGAAACGACAATTCGGCAATTGATAGAGCTGTCATTGAATCAGTTTCCTCGCATTGGTTTATCCAAAAAGCGAGGGATTATGCAGCAGAGTCCTCGTCTATCGGAAAGGTTACATATCCGAGGGCTGCAAGTCTACCTCGCACGTCGAGTAGTCTATCAAGACACTGCAAGCCAACGCGATAAGTATTTTCTATGCCTAAGTGGCTTTCGATCCAAACAATTTCAAATCCAATCCTACTTCCTGCAAAGTCGAGAACCAAGGTATCTTGATTTTGAAAACTGCCCACCATCACACATCCAAATCCATGGTGACTCACATCAACACCTCGAAACTCGACGCGAACTCCCGTCACAGCGTTGAAAGCGTGCCCCTTGCACTGGGGGGTCACACCATAGCGCGGTGCATGCTCTAAACGTCTTTGCCTTTTTGTCATCTCTCACCCTCCACCTAAGTTCAAATCTCGGTAAGGACCTGGAAAAACTTTAGTTTTTGATATCTTTATTCAACCCGCCAAAGGAGCTCTAACTTAATGAAACTACAGTCGAAAGTTTGGCACAAAAGTCATCCTATTGACGGCTCTGGACGCGCAATCGCCAAAGTTCTGCCACCCCATTCGGCAAAAAGAATCGTGAAAATCGTAAAGAAATTGCCGGTCGGAAACTTTGGCACGGCATTTGCTTCTCCCTAGAGAAATAAACAGTCATCCCTATCGTTTTGACGACAATCTCCAAGGACGGTCCCCATGAAGTGGAGCAGCCAGGTTGCAGTAGGTCTAATCCTTTGCCAAATTGCGCTTGCTGGGCGGATTTTAGCAACGGCGCCTAGCGCAGCCGCAAACTATTCCCAGATCATCATCCCATTTACCGGACAACGACCATTCACATACGAGTGGATCAAAGCCGATAATGCACTGGTATTGCGCTTTCCACAGAGCTCACCGCGGGAACTAGAAGCGATCAACAATTATGACGAGCGTCTTGTGCGAAGGGTTGTGATCAAGGACTTAGGGCCTCAAGGTAGTGAAGTTCGACTCATTTTGCGTAATCTTGACGTCAGGGCTCTTGTAAACACCTTCAAAGACCCATTTCGCATTGCCATCGACCTCTTTGATAAAAATTATGCGGAACAAAAAGATCCAGCAACTGGCCTACCCATGGCTGGCGTACCGTCAACCATAGCGGCGACAACTCAAACGGATCTCGCGCCACCAACCAAAGATACGGCACAGAGCTTGAATGCGACGGGTAATCGGCGAAAGCTTCTACAGCCTGAGGCTCCTGACATCTCTTCACCAAACGAACTCAAAGCCTTCATCACTAAGATCGCACCGGGCACTGGTAAAGGCTGGGCAACCTACCCTGCATACATATACCGGATGCAACTGGCTCCATACGAAGGCCGTGAAGCCCCCCAAGCAGAAATCATTCACCTGCAGGCGAAGGCTTTAACAGCAACGTCTGCCATGGCCGACTACGCTTCAAAACTCTTTGACTTTGGCCACGAAGGACGCGCCCTGGCTGCATACCAGCAAGTCCTGCAAAAAGAACCTGAAGTATTCGAAAAAGATCCTACGCACCTCTGGAAATTTGCCGAAACACACTTAGGGCAAGGAAACCTAACGTTAGCAGACGGTTACTATCAAACCTTGATTGATACTCATCCAGACCACTTGCTAGCGCGCTTTGCACGACTTCGAAAAATCGACACACAGGCCATCCGATCGATCCAACCAGGTCGATCGTCCGCGCTACCAGATCTAGCTAACAAAACTGGAATGATTTCGACGCGAGACAACCCAGAGTTATCGGCCCAGATTGCAATTCGAAACTGCTGGTGGACCGACAGCACGATCGATCAAAACTCGAGAAAAGCTCTGCCTGTCTGCCCAGAGGAAACTCAGGTCCTACTGACCAAAGTCCTGCCAAAGGTTGAAAGTCCTCGCACCGGATACATGGCATCAGCACTCATTGCACAAAAGATCACGTCTCCGGACACTTCATGGCAGAACGATTACGCGACCTGGCTCTCCAATTTCTTCAAACGCTACAAAGGATCAACCTCAGCCGAACACCGAGAAGCTCTCTCCGATTCAGCCAAAAAACGTTTAAATCAGCAGTTTACTGACCTATTTAACTCAAACAAATATCTTGATGTTGCAACCCTATACAATCAACTACCCCAGGAAATGAAGTCGATCGCGAAAGACCCAGTCATCGCTTGGCAAATCGCGGAAAGTCTCAGAACCTTGGGACAACAAGATCGCGCCATCGACTTCTATAAACGCGCATCTCAAACAAACAAAGCCGTAGACCGGTTCAAAACCAACTTTTGGTTAGCGTCCTTGTCTAGTAAGGAACTGGCAGGGCTATCGTCAACAAATGGAAACCGCAACTCAATTCGTCAACTTGAGTCAAACATAACAGCCGCTGACAAGACAATGGACGCAACCTGGGCCACCCTGAAGTCAGACGAGCGTTCACTGATCATGACCTCCATGAGCACAGCCATCCAAGATACGGTGGCCTCTGACGCCAGACTTCGAACTCCGCCTAAACTTCTTTTAGAGCAATACAAGACAGCACTCACTCAAAACGCACCGAAGATGAACGCAACAAGCGGCACAGCTAATACAGATTGGTTAGGCAATTTTAGCCCATCTGCCTCAACGGTTCGCCTGCTAGATGATCTTGGCCGGAAATTTGCAGAGCTAGGAATGACACAAGAAAGAAGGCAGGCCATCCAACTTATGAAGCTTCTAAAACCAACTCAATTTGAACAAGATCGGGACGCTGCCAAACTCTGGGAGTCCCAACTAACAAACCTAGCGGAAGACTACCGTAAAGCAGATGAGTTCCTTGCGGCAGGGGAGCTCTATACCCTGATCGGAGACTCAACATTCCAAACGGAGAAAAAGGCGGAATCGCTCTACAAGGGCGGACTTCTCTTGTTTCGAGCAGGTAAAAAACAAGAAGCCATTTCCGCCCTCGAGAAGGCGAAAAATGACTCATCCAATCTTTTCTACTCAAAGCTAGCATCCGAACGTCTTGATCAAATCGAAACCAAATAATCAAACCTAAATCCCAAACCACGAAGGAGCTTTTACACATGACACTGACGCAAAAAACGAACGCCGCACAAGCCATTCATCAACCAAATAGTCGCGAAGACTATGTCACATATGCGCAGCAAGCCTCATCACAAGCTTCGAGCCGCTCGACAGGTGCAAAATACTTCCTCGCGGCTGACGATAAAATGCTTAGAATCCAAGACGTGATCGAGCAGATAGCGAACGCAAACGTCCCCGTACTGGTCACAGGTGAAAGTGGTGCCGGAAAGGAAATCATCGCAAAAGCCATCCATAATGCATCTAACCGCCGCGACAAAACATTCGTTGCCATCAACTGCGCGGCGCTGCCACCATCCCTACTGGAAGCCGAGCTTTTTGGATACGAAAAAGGAGCTTTTACAGGGGCGCACCAACGTCATGCTGGCAAATTTGAACAAGCACAAAACGGCACCCTTCTTCTAGATGAAGTGACAGAAATGGAGCCTGCTCTTCAAGCCAAACTCTTGCGCGTGCTACAAGAACGCGAGATCGAGCGTCTCGGCGGTTCTGGTCCGATTGCTGTGGATGTAAGAATCATCGCTACAACAAACCGCAACTTAGCTCAAGCTGTTGAGTCTGGCAACTTCCGACAAGATCTCTACTACCGTCTACACGTTATCAACATCGAAGTCCCAGCTCTACGCGATCGTCCGCGAGATATTGAGCTTCTCGCCAATCACTTTTTGGCTCTTTACAGCGATCAATTCAACAAACCACTTCTCAGCTTCGCGCCAGACGCTGTCAACAAACTAATGACATACAGATGGCCTGGAAACGTCCGCGAGCTAAATAATGTCATCCAACGCTCCGCATTGCTAGCCAACGCTCCAATTATCACGGCACGAGATATCCCTGTAGAGCTAGGCCAGGAAATCAGCTCAGACAACTGGATAGCCGCATTACCAATTGGAAAAACTTTGGCAGATGTTGAGACACAGTTCATCCTAGAAACCCTGAAGTTCCACGACGGTAATCGCACACACGCCGCGAGAACCCTCGACATCTCACTTCGGACCCTTAGAAATAAAATCAATGAATTTACGTCACACGGATTACACGTCACGGCAGCCAACGGAGGCAAATGATGAGTAGCATCATCGGCGGACTATTTAATTTTAGCGATAGGCTCCAAATTGAATCGCTCGGACAGAGAAATCGGCGTTCTGAAGTCATATCTGCTAACATTGCAAACGCCGAGACGCCTGGCTATCGAGCTTTTGGGTATGACTTTGAAAAGCAGCTTCAAGACTTGTCGAAAGCAAATATAGCGTCACCCGTTAAAGTGTCAGATCCACGACACCTGCGAAATGCTTTTACGAGAGCCGACGGTACGTTAACACCAGAGGTCTACGTGCGACCTACGGAATCAGTTGACGAAGATGGAAACACTGTTGACATGGACGCCGAGATGGCCCAGCTAGCTCAGAACCAAATCCTATTCAAAACTGCTGTCGAAACGCTGAACAGGAAGATCGGTACATTAAGATACGCAATTAATGGAGGACGTTGATTATGGGATTTTTTAAGTCAATGGCCATCAGCAGCTCGGGTTTAAGTGCTCAGCGCCTGCGCATGAATACTCTGAGTGCAAACTTAGCAAACGCTAATACAACTATCACTGAAGAAGGCGGCCCATACAAACGCCGAGATGTGGTTTTCACTGCTAATCCAATCGGTTCACCATTTGAGGATTTCCTAAACGGCACCCACGGCGCTCAGCTTAGCGAGGTCAAAGTAACTGATATCCATCAAGACACGAAGGAACCGCGCCGTGTCTTTGATCCAACTCACGCACATGCTGACGCTGATGGCTACGTTGAGATGCCAAATATTCAAGTGATGACAGAGATGGTAAATATGATTACCGCGACAAGGGCGTACGAGGCCAATGCTACAGCAATCAATGAGGCCAAACAGATGGCCGTAAAGTCACTAGAAATTGGCCGTTGATACAGGTGTTGGGCTTACAATGAACTAACCGGATGATTAGGGAGAACTAACAATGGCCATCTCGTCAGCAAAAAGCGCAGCACAAGAGGTCCTTGCTCAGATCCGAGAAATACAGTCGGAGAGCCGGAAAAGCGGGCAAATCTCAATCGGCGACAGCAAGAACTCCGGAACGTCATTCATGGATCACCTAAAATCTGGCCTCGAAGAAGTGAACTCGATGCAGAAAAAATCGGACGCGATGGCAATGAATATTGCATCGGGTAAAAGCGAAAATCTTCACGAGACCATGATAGCAGCAACACAAGCAGAAATAAGCTTTAATTTGATGGTTCAGCTTCGCAACAGAGCGCTAGAGGCGTATCAAGAAGTAATGAGAATGCCCGTTTAGGCTTTAACATAATTTTGTGACCATAATTACGGGAGCTCCCAGTGAATAATATCAGTGAGTTTATCAAGAAATTAATGATTCAGATTCAGGGATTCTGGAGTTCACTCAGCACAACTAAGAAAATGACGTTGGCGGGCACTGTTGCCTTGGTCCTCGCAGCCATCTCAACTCTTTTTTTAACCAAGGGAGATAGCAAATCAGAATATATTTTTACTGATATTTCTAACGAGGATACACAAGCTATTCTCGCTGAATTTCGCCGCCTCAACGTCACTGACTATGAAGTTGACTCGAAAGGTATCAAAGTGCCGGCAGAACGCTCAGCTCAGTTGAGAATGCAACTAGCACAAGAAGGTTTACCAGCACACGGCGTGGTCGGATGGGAGAAGTTTGACACCCAAGATTTTACGCGCACCGAGTTCGAACAAAACATTCATCGACTCCGCGCCATCCAAGGAGAGTTGTCAAGGACCATTACTTCAATCGACGGCATTTCGTCTGCCAGAGTTCACATCGTGAGTCCCAAACAAAGTCTTTTTGTTGAGGACCAGAAAGAGCCTACAGCTGCAATCTATTTAAAAACTAAACGCGGAGTGACTCTAAATGATCGACAAATCCGGGGCATCCAACACCTGATATGCCGATCAGTCGAAGGTCTTAAGCCAAACAATGTAACCATCATTGATCAGGAAGGCCAAATGCTCACAAAGGTTGAAAGTGAGGATTTCGCCTCTAAAATGACAAAAGAAATGCAGACTTACAAACAATCTGTCGAAAAAGATCTTGAAACTAAAATCAGGTCTTTAGTCGGAAGAGTCGCGGGTCATGAACGTGTCGAAGCGAAAGTTGATGTGACCGTTGACTTCACACAAGAGGAGCAAACCATAAGCGAGGTTGACCCTGAGAAGGTAGCCGTGATTTCGAAGAACACTCAGGGGTCTTCCATGGAGGGATCCGGCCTCAACCCAACTGGCATCCCGGGCAGCAAGTCTAATGTCCCGGGGGAGCAAGAACAAGTCGTATCGAATGCGTCACGAGCCCAAAACAAGCAGGAAAGCGAACTCATCAACTATGACGTTTCAAAGACGGTCGCAAAAAAGACCCTCCCCGTAGGTAGCATCAAGCGCATCAGTGCCGCCGTATTGGTAGACGGCAAGCAAGAGTTTCCGATCGACGGAAGTAAGCCCGTCTTCGAGCCAAGATCAGCCGAAGACATGAAACAAATTGAAGATATCGTCCGAAAAGCCATTGGGTTTCAGCAAGGCAGAGACGAGGTTACGGTAACTAATATGATGTTCCAAATCGATCCCGTCCAGGCAATGGCTATCAATGACTCAAAAAAGGAAAGTCGCGAATATCTATCAACAATCGCTGTATCCGCCGCGGCCGGCCTCGCCATCATTATGTTTTTTATGTTCATTGTACGGCCTTATTTCCGTTGGCTATCTTATGATCCCGAACGCCGCGCCAGCGAGACCTTGGCCGAGGAATATCGGACAGATCTTGAGTCTAGCGCAAGCAACAGCATTCAGGTCAAAGAGGATGTCCCGTTTGAGAAACTAACACCCCGCGAGCAGATATTGTATTTGGCTAAGCACGAGCCAAAACGCACGACGGAAGCAATCCGGATGATGCTCAATCCAAACCAAAGTGTTAGCTAGCGGGGCAAAGGGATATGGCAATGAATACCGATGGCCAGAAAAAGCAGGGAAGAGTCCTAAAAAAAAATGCCAAACTATTATCGTCTGTTAGTTTGATGGACTTCAGCTTTGAGCAAATCTCAACGAATGCGTTAGTTAGCTTTGACAATGCCGAGGGGTCTATCATTCACTCGCGCTACCACGAGCCAGACCAGCTAGGTCAGGTTGTAAAACAGCACGATGCAATGAACGAGCCTGTCTATGATGCTCATCATCCCCACTTAGGTGTCATATTCCCGGCGGACTTCACGCAAGATTGGCACAATGAAAGACTAAACAGCAAGCGGCGAGCCCTTGGTATAGATGACGATGAAGAAATTGATATCCTCGAAGAGGCAAGGTCTCGTAATCGTACCCGAAACCAGCGAGCCGACACACTGAATGTAACGAAAGACGAGACTATTGCCACCGACCGGGAAATGACGCAACACGATCGCAACCTGACACAGTCCATCAGCTCGCCAGACGTCATCCGGCCAAGCGACCTAGACCCACGTCTAAAAAGCCTGAACGAGGGCGATATGGCGTCTGCAATCAACAAAGCATTTTTACAACAATCCCAAAGCTCGAGCGAAACTGCCAGCAGGACGCCTCTATCAAAAGAGGATACTCACTTCGAGCCACTTCCAACCGACACGGACAAAGACATTGCCATAGAAGACCAAGCCATCGAGCAATGGAGGGCAAAACAGAATCTGGCGAAGCAAAACGAACAGCTGCTTGAGGAGCTAAGAAACGAAGCAAGATCAGAGGGCTTTCAGGCTGGATTTAGAGAGGGTGAAGAAAAGGGCATGCTCTCTGGCCAAAGAACCGCCGCGCAGGTGTACGAAAAGGTCTCCGAGATTTTAATAGAGTTTTCGGGTCTCAAAGAGCTGATCCTAATGAACGTACAGAAAAACTTTTACGAGCTTAGCCAAGCTATAAGTGAAGCTCTCTTAGGCCGAGAGTTCAGCATCAGGCCCGAGGCCTACGCCACCATGATTCAACGCGTCATCAAAGACACAGTTACGCCCAATGAGTTCAAAATCAAACTCCATCCTGAAACCTGGCAGAAAGTCCACGATCTGTCGATTCCAGACCTAGACCAGTTCCTAGTGAAAGACACATCCATTCCACTTGGTGACTTCAGGGTTGAAAGTCATCTTACAGTCGTTGATGTTTCTGCAAAAAAACTTGTGACACAGCTTCTTGAGAAAACCGATATCAATCTTTTTGACGAGAAAAAAGTGAGCTGACAAGGGACCTGAGCCATGACGAGTAGTATGCAAATTCGAAGTTTTGATCGAGCTAAGCTCAAGGGAACAATGGCAGCCATCGACTGGGATCCACAAGGGCGGGTTTGTGATATTGTCGGAACTGTCATCGAGGCTATACTACCGGGTACCCCGATCGGTAGCATCGTCTCCATTTCGAGCCCAGGTTCCAATGGACCTATTCTTGCAGAAGTTGCCGGATTTCGTAATGACAGAGCTCAATTGATTCCTTATTCGTCTGTCCAAGGCGTCGCACCTGGCAGCCCAGTCAAGGGCATGAAGATTCTTAATCAAGTACCAGTGGGTAATCACCTTCTTGGTCGAGTCATTGATCCGATGATGAACCCCCTATTTGGACCAAACCTTGTTATTGATCCCGACTGTGATTTAGCATGTCTTGAACGAGAAGCTCCAAATCCCATGACGAGGCAGCGCGTCAGTCAACCCTTCGGCTTAGGAATCAGAGCCATAGACGGTCTCCTTACGTTTGGCGAAGGACAACGTGTTGGCGTCATGGCCGGATCTGGCGTCGGCAAATCGGTAATGATGGGCATGATGGCCAAAGGGTCGGATGCAGATATCAATGTCATCGGCCTAATCGGTGAACGCGGCCGTGAGGTTCGAGAGTTTATTGAACGAGATTTGGGTCCCGAAGGCCTGGCGAGAAGCGTCGTCGTGGTTGTCACAGGCGATCAGTCACCTCTGCTAAGGATTCGAGGCGCAAAAGTGGTTACGGCTATCGCAGAGTACTTTGCGGCACGCGACAAAAAAGTCCTACTGATGATGGACTCGCTTACGCGCGTCGCTATGGCACAACGTGAAATCGGTCTTGCTGTCGGTGAGCCACCAACAACCAAAGGATATCCGCCCTCGGTTTTTTCATTACTGCCGCGCCTTCTCGAACGATGCGGGCCCCAGATGCGCGGGTCCATTTCTGGAATTTACACAGTCCTTGTTGACGGTGACG
>JBIKKO010000310.1:0-2797 GCA_044360315.1 Oligoflexales bacterium | reverse complement strand
GTTCCGGAAGCACATCAAAAAACTTATTCAGTACACTGTATAGGCTAGCCTTAGTGGCCACAGACTGGTAAACCCTGCTATAACTGAGAAGGCGTCGCAGTGGAGCTACAGTTTTTGGCAAGTCCGATGTATGATTTGACATAACGAATAAACTCCTCCGGCATGCACAATATAGAGGCTTATCATAGTAAAGGCTGACAGGAACAAAACACCCGTTCAGATAAAAGAAGGCAAACGCTTACCCTGAAACTACTTCTGGCCCAGAAAAGGCAAAACTTGACAAGCCTTTAGAACTTAAACCTGCGATCGATGAGAGTCAACGACAACGCGAGAAAGGGACAACAGCTCATGCGAATTTTATTGACTGGAGCCACGGGCTTAATCGGTAGCCAGCTTGGCATCACACTGGTGAGGCTTGGGCATGATCTTACGACACTCACCCGCAAAGGCAGCTCCCTTGACGTGCCATTCCCCTGCCGCTGCCTAGCCTGGGACCACCGCAGTACGATTGATCAACAAAAGCTTGACCCTGAAGGCTTGGGGTTTGATGCTGTGATTCATCTAGCAGGAGAACCCGTGGCCCAGCGATGGACCGCAAAAGTAAAGCAACGCATTTATGACTCGCGAGTGCTATCCACCAAGGCTCTGATTGCATCCATAAAAAATCTCACGCACCACCCCAAGACATGGATCAACGCCTCTGCAATTGGCATTTACGGATCATCACCAACCGATACAACAACGAAAAGTTTCTTCAATGAGGATTCACCGGCGGGGGAAGGCTTTTTGGCCAACGTCGGCCGCGATTGGGAAAAGTCTGCGTTTGAAGTAGGAGACAGGAGTCGTCTTGTGTTCTGTCGCTTCGGGGTCGTGCTATCTCAGGAGGGAGGAGCCCTTCCCGAAATGATGAATCCCTTTTACTACGGCATTGGCGGACCCATTGGTCACGGCAAGCAACAGCTAAGCTGGATCCATATCGACGATGCGGTCCAGGCGGTGATCCACTGCCTGATCAACACAGACTTACGTGGGCCGGTCAATGTTGTGGCTCCTGAACCCGTATCGAACAAGGAGCTGAGCACGTGTCTTGGAGCTGCCATGGGCATGCCATCAGCTCTGCCGGTGCCGAAATTTGTACTTCGCCTTGTTTTTGGTGAAATGAGCCAAATGCTAACCGAAAGCCTTGCTGTCGTTCCAAAAGCTCTTCTTAGTTCGGGGTTTAAATTCAAATACTCTACTCCACAGGCAGCACTTAAAAGCCTCATTTCGCCGAGTGCGCCGCGAGGTGCTCGCGTCTATATAGCGCGGCAGTGGCTAAAAGGGACACCGTCCGAGAACTTCCCATTCTTTTCGGCAGCAGAGAATCTTGAAAAGATCACTCCTCCATGGCTTAACTTTAAAATCACGAAAAAATCTTCACCCGAAATGAAGTCCGGACTTTTGATTGATTACAGGCTTCGCGTCAAAGGAATCCCCATCTCCTGGCGAACGCGGATTGAAAACTGGGATCCTCCGCATAAATTTGTCGACACGCAACTCAAAGGACCATACAACACTTGGCATCACACGCACTCATTTGAGACCCTGGGAGAAGGCACCTTGATGACGGATCGCGTCATATATAAAATTCGCTTTTGGCCTTTTGGGGATGTCGCTCTGCCGATGGTCAAAAAAGACGTGCAAACGATCTTTGCCTACAGGAAAACGCAACTCGGCGGCTGAGGGATGACTTTGACAAAACAGCCCTAACGATTTCGACGCAAGCCTTCGCATAACGAGACCATCGTCTGTGCCTTATCAGGTTGGGGCAAAACAGCCCCAACATTTGACAACATCTGTATCGACTTGAGAGTTCACCATCATCATTCGGTCCGCACGCGGCCACCTTCGATTTTCTTGCTGGCGACAATTGCGATGTCACCTACAAGAAAGTCATCGAAGTCTCCTTGCCGAATCCGGGAATAGTTGACTTTTGACTCCACCAAAACGGCATAGGTTCCAGGGTTAAGAGTCACCGACTGATACTGAATCTTCTGGTTAGAGGCAGCAACAGGCTGTACCTGTAAAACCTGCACGCCGTTTGTCAAACGCGTTGCATTTGAGTCCGCATAATCAACACCACACACTTTGTTGATGCTAATATTCACGACAGTTTGCGGCTGTGTCACCTGAAATTCGAAGAAGTAACGCGTTCCCGATAAATTGTAGGACGCTACCTCCTGCTTACACGATGTGTTTGAGTAGTTGTCATCACCAATCCTGAAGACTTTATCAACGCCAAATCTGATTTCTTCATCCTTTGGTTGGATTACGGGAGGCTCAGGATTTGGATTGGGGGTTGGGGACTTCTCAGACGAGTCCCCTTTGAATTTGGCTCCGCCACCGCAGGCCGATAGAAGAAGCGTCACATAAATCAGAGGGGGTAAGGCATGCATCCGGATCATAGGTCTATTCCTTTTCAAGTCAGCGGGAAACCACAGCAACAACAAGGGGCTTTGGGGATACGAACTCCCAACCCGGTTCATCTTTAACACATTCTATTAAAATGTCAATATTTGTTAATATAAAATCGATATGTAATGTAATTAATAGGACGGATTCTAAATGCCGACAAACCTGAAGGGCATCGCCCCAAGCTTCAGGCAAATGCTTATAAAATCAACAATTCCGGCGTATTACATAAAAACCAGCCGCCACTGCCAGCAGTCTTCGAACCACTCTGCAAACAAATTGGAATTTGAGATTTGCCATATTACAAAAACGGGATGGCTATCTGGTCATTCTGTGCGACCAGCGG
>JBIKKO010000015.1:0-37966 GCA_044360315.1 Oligoflexales bacterium | reverse complement strand
CTGAAGCGTCCATGGCTTTATCGAATTGCGGCATGAGATTAAGTCAATCTAGAGCGGAGTGAACCTTTATTAATAAGTTGTCCGACCAATATAAATCGGATGCGTGGTCTCTCCTCGGACAAATGGCCGACCATCAAAACCACCGAAAATCTGCACGTCGACCAAACCCGCAGCGGCAAAAATCTGCTTAATCTCGTCGCTATTGTATAGGCGCATTCGGTGGTACGTCCTCTTAGCCAGTCCTGTTGCCTTGTCGAGTCGTATTTCATTTACCTCGTTGTAGTTGGTCTGGGGGTCGAATTTACGCGCTTCCATACAAAACTCGGTATCGCTCTCTCGCCAAGAGACTGGCGTATAAATTTTCATCATCCAATCTCGATCAATATTATGAAGGACAAGAGAACCTCTTCGCCTCAGACACTGGGTTAGCTCGCGAAGAACGGCGATATTTTGATCGTCACTTGGAAAATAGCCAAAGCTTGAGAACATATTCAGTACGACGTCATATTGTTTTCTTTGTGTCAAAAGATCCAGCATTGAACCTTGAACAAAATTAGCTGAGGGCAGACCCGCGCAATTCTGACTAGCCTTCTCCAGTAGCATTTCATTGATATCTAAACCCGTAACTTGAAAACCCCGGCGCGCGAGCGCTCTCGAGTGCCTTCCGGAGCCGCACGGCACATCAAGGATTTTAACGCCCGATTCCAAATTCAGTAATTGAACTAGGCCGTTAATCTCTTTTTCTGCAAGTTCAAGAAAGTCTTGGGAATTGATTGTGCGATCCGCAAAGTCGCTATCATACATGGACTGATGCCAATCTGGAGTTTTCATCATCTAGTCACGCCGCATCCACTTTTATTTTAATCTTTAGGCCGACGCTTTTTAGATCTTCCTGCAATGCCAGTTGAATAAAAATGGCAGGCGGCTGGCCAAGCCTTGTGGCAAAGAGGGCTGCCCTGCCCGGGGTTACCGCCTTACGGCCTTTTTCGATGTCACAAAGATGCTGCTTTGATATTTCCAAAGTCTTCGCAAACTCCTCCTGAGTTTGCTCGTCACTCTTTCGAAGTGCGCGAAGTAGCTCCCCGATCGTTAAAGGTCCGCCAGTTAGCTTTTCAAGAAACTGCATGGTTTCACCTCTCTTTTTAGTACTCATGTTTGTTCACCTCTTGAACTTCCACAATCTCGACACCGCGATCACGATTGATCACGTAAATGGCCCGGTAAGATTTATTTAACCTAATGGAGCGCTGTCCTGATCTTTTACCTTTCAAAGGCTCGTCATGGAAGCCTTTGATCTTACGCACTGACTCTAGACCCATTGTTTCGACCAAGCTCACCCAGTACTTAAATTTTCAAAAGTGGCCCACTTAATTGTCAAACTACACTAGCTGCCTGAAATCAAAAGGCATATCACGCGCCCAAACTTGATGCATGCCTTGTAATTTCAGGCGGATAGCTCTCTATGCACAATTAAGTGGGGCAGTTTGAATCTATTTGATCCATCTAATCGACAACCGGCAAGCAAACATCGCCATTTATCCCGGCAATAAAATGCCGAGCTTTGAAGAGCCTTAAGAATTTCTTTTCAAGGTGGCGCAGTCGTTGCTATCTAATAACCGCCGGAGATCATGCGTTTCCATGATTGACGTTTATGCTTCACCGCATCCTTTATAAGGCCTACGAGATGTACTAAAAGCAGCACCAACAGGACATCTGTGGTCAAACTGTGAAGCTCCTCCAGCCACTCCTCGCCCCAGAATGCATCCAGGCCCATCATAAAGCCACTCACCCCAAGTATCATGACACAGACCCAGATCGCTAAATAAGTCCAAGCGGCGGCTGGATTATGTCCTTCATAATGCTCGCTGGTTTTACCATGCACCTCTGCCCGCAGAAACCGGATCAGCTGGCGCGGGTGAAGCGGCCAATGCCAGAACACATGATGTTTGAATGTATGGGTCGATCCTAAAAAACCATAGATGAGGCGCGTGACGACGATGGCAGTAGCAATATACCCTACAATCCGATGAGCATCCTTGAAGCCATCACCGTCATTGATGAAATTGATCAAAATACAAAGAGCCAGCCCCCAGTGCAAAAGCCTGGTCAGTCGAGACCATACTTTGGGGGCTGCTGCTTGCTTCAATCAATTTCCTCTTTCACTTTATCACCGGTCACAGGATTAAAGTAGATTTCAACTTTTTTCCCTTCTTTATCGTGACCGTAGATCTCGTAACAGTTGGTCTTTGTGACCTTGAACTTCTTGATCTTGTAGCCTTGACCCTGAAGCTCCTTTTCAAACGCAGCCTTATCCTTCCACTTGGCTTTAGGCTCTTTAGTGCATTCGGGATCTGAAGCAAACGCAGAGGCACTCAGTGATGCAAGAATCGAAAAAACTAGAATACGCATGTGTTTATCCTTTCCAAAAAAATAAATGGCTTAGCTCTTTGTCGACCGACTAACTTTGGCAATCAAACCTAAGCCCACGCTTGTCAAAGCTGCAAATTCCGAACCAGAAAACCAATAGGGATCTCTCTCAAGCCCATACAAACTCCTCGGATCGGGATTATGCACTAAGAACTAACGCACGCCACAGCACTTCAAACCAAACTCGATTGCGAGAAACAAAGACCCAACCAGACCTTAGCACGATGACTCACCCGACTCTAGCAGTACTCGTTGCTGCGGCAAATCGCACAGTGCTGAAGGCAGCCTTGCGCATCCTACCACCGAGACGCCGCCACTCCTGAAAAGCCACCGTCATCCGACAATTTAACTTCGTTATTAGATCCTTGCTGCCACTCCACGTCAGAATCCCCGCCTCCAGGAAGCTTCCGCAAGCACTTCCAGGCCACATTGGCGCCCGGTGTAAGGCCTGAAATCAATTTTGTCCAGACACCTCGCGCAAACTCGGCAGGCTTTAAAGCCACCGCCAAGCTTGGATTCCACTGCCCTAAAGCCGGATGATCTCCCGACACATAGATCCCATGCCCGCGGGGGGCGTCGCGACCCTCATCACAAACAAAATGCAACGACGCAGAGGGTTGGGAGGTCAGTTCGGCCCAACGAACAGTCATGGCGCGATCTTTAAGAACCGCTTGTGCTGGTAGTTCAATAATTACAGCTGATGTCCCTAGGGTTTTAAAGCAAGCAAGCCGTCGGCTCGAGGCGGATTCCGGACATGCCGTCAATGAGTTTCCGTCGACGACGACACCCTCCACCTGCCAGCCAGGAGACCAGACCCGCACGGTCCACGCCCGATCATTAAGAGCTCCCTCATAGCGACCCGATGCTCCAAGAATCTTGATGGACGTGGTCAGATCTACACTTTTTTGTTGGATACGAGTTGATCGCGTTAGGCTTAGATCCCTTGAATAACCATCGTCTTCGATCAGTGAAAACTCTGTCGCATCAGGCTGGTCATCAACATAGACATCCAAAAGCATTGCTTTAGCCAATGAATCAATCCATCCACTCCCTAGGCCATGATTGTTTAAGTGCCCCGCATACCGCGGGATGATCGCCCCACCACGAGCAAAGACGGGCAAGCGAAAAAGACCATCGCGATACAAGGGATAGCCCTGTAAGAACTGACCAGCCGAGTGTTTATGGGTGCCATCTGTAAAATCATACCAAAGACCCTCAGGCAGATAGACGTCTCGATGAACCGCGGCCGTTTCGGCGGCCGCCGAGACCATCAACTGCCCGATCATGCGCTGCCCGCCCATTTGACGCACGGCCCCATCAAACGGAAAACGCATGGCCATCGGTTCCATCAGAGGCGCTCCATCCTGGGCCACCCGGTGTGCCAAGGAATAATAGTAGGGAATCAGACTATACCGCGTCAAAAGATTGACCCGGTTCGACTCCACGTGTCCGATCTTGTTGGGTGCTGTATCGCGATTATGATCCAAATTCATCACGTGGCTACGCAGCGGCACATCAAACCAAGCCGCATTGGCGAACCATTGCGTAAAGTTTTCTTGGGTCTCGTTAAATGATAAGGGCTTGCCATCGGCTCGATTACGATGAAACCCTCCAATGTCTGATCCATAGTAGTCTATCCCTGACCAGCTTAAATGATTGTGTGAACCGATATGGGCAGCCAACGACTGAAGGTTTCCACCAATATCTCCAGACCACATACCAGCACCGAATCGTTGCAAGCCAATGTTTCCGCTGCGCAGCATCGAAAACGGCCGATGCGCCACCTGATTTGCGGCAAAGCCATCCCATAGACTTTTTGCCCACAACAAAGAAAACACGTTATGGACGTCTTGGTGCTGAACTAGTCGAGGCTCACCAATCCCATGATAGCAAGACCGTGGATCAAACATCTCGGGTTCACCCAGATCAAGCCAGTGAGCAAAAACACCCATCTGAACCAACGGCTGACGCTTCAAAGCATGCCAATAGGACCCAGCAGCAGGGTTTGACCAATCGATCATACCACCGCGGCCCCACCATTCACTGGAGTTACCTGTAACGTCACCTGTAAGATAAGAGGCCGTGTTAGGACGACCACACTCATGAGCCAAAAAGCCCCTGGACTCTAAATCATCATGCTCGGGCAAGGCTCGACCAACGTAGGACTCCTCGATCGTAATCAGGCCTATGTCTTCTTTCGTTTTAAAGTGGTGAATCGTTGCTTGAGGGTTTGGAAAATTCCGTTCATCAAATTGCAAAGCTCCCATCCGCGTGTGGTCACTGCCGGGGATCACGTTACCAAACCACTGTAAATCAAGAAAAAACCCATCGATAGGAAACTGATCACGGCGCAGGGACGCCAACACGCTGTTCACCTCGTCCCAATTATCATAACCGTATTCACTCATCCAAAACCCAAACATTTTCCTTGGCGGTACGGGGGCGCGACCTGCTAGGTCCATGAATCGCTGACGCACCTTCAGTGGACTGTTCCCGGTGAAAACAAAACCACGAATCTGATCGCCGAACATGCTAACGCGCCAATGAGGGTGACTTAAATCCCACGTCTGCTTGTAAACGTTGTCGAGGATAAAACCCCAAGCGTCGTCCCCTTCCCCGAGAGCCATCACCACAGGAAAAAGCGTTTCACCGGTTGCCCCTCCAGCATAAGCTGGCATCCCATTCCCGTAAGCACTTCGGGTTGCCGTCACCTTACCATGACGATCCGAGGTCATATCCCCAGGGGCTCCAAACATCTGCCCAAGACCGTAGGCATTACGCACGCCTTCAGTTTCAACCTCAAGTCGTTTCCAGGCTTGATGGGTATCAAGGGCGCAAATCCTTGCCATATGCTTGGCCGTGCGTAGGTCCTCCACTTTAAAGCAACCGTCACTGTGGGAGACCTTCATCTCGCTTGTCAAAAAAGCGCCTGCAGCCAACTGAAATTTTGCTGGCCCAGAAAAATCCTGCGGCTTTATCATAGGAGATAAGGAGATGGGGGCATGACTTTTACGCCGCACGCCGTGGGTGAATTCAAAGTGCAAGACTCCATCAGATAGCCACTCTAATTTAAGCACCTGATTTTTGATCCCGTCCGTGAACACACGCTGCTCCACGCCGGCGACGGCAGCCTTACTCAAAAAGAGGGCCTGCCCTACACTGATAAACGACAAAATTCCTAGATGAACGACTCGATTCATGCTTATCCTCCAACTACCGTGCTTTTTGGCTTGCCACGTCTAACCAGACAGCCACGACCAACACGAGGCCTTTAACGATGTACTGCCAAAAGGCCTCCATATTGGCGAGCGACATTCCATTGTTTAAACTCTCCATCACTAAGGCCCCAAGAAGAGCCCCAGCGATCGTACCTTTCCCACCCATCAAACTGGTCCCACCGATGACACAGCTGGCCACGGCGTCAAGCTCTAACAACTGTCCAGCATCCGGCTGGGCACTTTCAACCCTTGCCGTTAAAATCATAGCCGCGACGGTCGTTAATAGTCCCATCAATAAAAAGTTACCTAAAATCACCTTGCGCACGTTCACACCGGAAAGATGGGCGGCCTCAACACTACCACCCACCGCATAGACGTGCCGGCCAAATACTGTTTTTGTTGCTATAAAGTTGAAAACGACCAGTAACCCAAGCATGACAAGAACAGGAAGTGGCACACCTTCGTAGCTATTCATAACCAAGGTGAATCCAGTAATCAAAGACGCCGTCAACACTAACCCCAAAACCCACATAACGCCCGAAGACAGCGCCAGCCCATGGCGTTGAGCCGCAGCTCGCCGCCGAAGCCGCGTGACCACTAAAACTAAAATGCTACCGCCCATGATGGCCAATCCCATCGACGCGGGGACATAGGCCGACCCAAATGACTTCAACCAACTCTCTTCGAGAGGAATCGTCATACCCGCGGTCACACCCATACTGAGGCCGCGAAAAATCATCATCCCGGCCAAGGTCACAATGAACGCTGGCACCTTCTGATAAGCCGTCAACCAACCCTGAACCGCACTAATGCTGAGACCGACCCCTAGGGTGGCAAGCAAAGCCAACGTTGGTGGATAACCCCTTTGCATTAGCATGGCTAAGGTCACACCCAAAAAACACACCACACTGCCGACCGACAGATCGATGTGGCCTGCAACGATGATCAGCACCATCCCCATAGCCAAGACGCCAGTGACCGTCATCTGCCGAAATAAATTAGAAAGATTACGTGATTCGAGGAAAGCGCCGTCAGTCACATATTGAAAGATGACCCAAATCATCAACAACGCAAAAACCATCGTCAACGTGCGCCAGGATTGTTTTAACTTTGCAATGACTTCCATTGTTTCTTCGACCTTCTAAAAAAATTTTAGCAATTCAAGAAAAACGTGTGGCCGCAGCCATGATTCGTTCCTGGGTAGCCTCATCCCGGCTGAACTCACCAGTCACCCGTCCACCACACATCACCAACACTCGATCACTCAAACCTAATACCTCAGGCAACTCCGAGGAAACCATAACCACGGCCACACCCTCCTTTGCCATTTGTCCTACGATTTTATAAATCTCAGCCCTCGCCCCGACATCAATACCCCGGGTAGGCTCATCCAAAAACAAAACCTTGGGTTTGGTCAGCATCCATTTTGCTAACACCACTTTCTGTTGATTTCCTCCGCTCAGGTTCTTTACTTGAGCTTCTACACCCGGAGTCTTAATGCGCAAGTCCCTAACGAAGTCCTTGGCAATTTGCATCTCTTCATCATCATCAAGGACACCGTACCGAGTTAGCTTGGCTAGACTAGCCAAGGAAATGTTGCGTGACACCGTCTCCTCGAGAACGAGGCCTAAGCGTTTTCGATCCTCGCTCACAAGGGCTAAGCCTCGTCCTATCGCCTCTTCAGGACTTTTAAAATTAAGGAGCTCACCTTCGAGCCTAATCTCGCCTGAGCGCCGTCCATACAGAGCGCCAAAGATCGACATCAAGATCTCAGTTCGTCCCGATCCCATGAGCCCAGCAATCCCTAAAATCTCACCCTTACGCACAGAAAACGAAACGTCATGTAAAAGACTACGACCAGGAAGCGTCGGATGCGGCACTGTCAGGTGCCTAACATCTAAGATAGGCCCCCGAACCTCTTTTTCAATGCGGGGAAACAGATCAGTCAACTCACGTCCCACCATGTCTGCAATGACGCGGTGTTCATTAACCTCAGACGCGGGATAGCTGACCACCGACCGTCCATCACGAAAAACTGTGATGCGATCAGACACAGCGAAAACCTCATTAAGTTTATGGGTGATTAAAACGCACGACACCCCACGCTGTTTCAGCCTTTGAATCATCTGTAGAAACACCTCAATCTCGGTGTCGCTTAAAGCGGATGTTGGCTCGTCTAGAATCAAAACATGAGCTTTTAGTGCCAGCGCCTTGGCAATTTCGACCATCTGCTGCTGACCGATACCCAGGTCTTTAACACGAGCAAACGGGCTAATATTAAATCCCAGATCTTGTAACAAGGCTGCCGTCTTCTGATGAACCTCATCCCAGTCGATCACACCCCAACGCGAAGGCTCTCGCCCCAAAAAAATATTTTCGGCGACACTCAACTCGCGCACGAGACTGAGTTCCTGGAACACGATCGCAACACCGCAAGCTTGGCTGTCCTTGATTGACGAAAACCTGCAAGCCGAGCCATCCACCAATAACTCGCCGGAAAATGAACCAGCCGGGTACAAGCCACTTATGATTTTCATCAGCGTGGACTTACCAGCACCGTTTTCCCCGCAAAGGGCATGAACTTCGCCTCGCTTCACGGCAAAATGAACACCGTCAAGAGCCCGAACTCCGGGAAACTCTTTGATGATGTCACGAAGCTCCAAAACGGTCTCGGCCGACGATGACATCAGGTGCCCTTCACATTTTTATAGACGTCCGCCTTCTTGTGAAACCCGTCTTTGATGATCGTGCCGTCAAGGTTGGTCTTATCGACTTGAATGGGTTTTAGCAAAACAGCACTCACGTCCTTTTTACCATTATTAACCGTGCGCAAGTCACCCGGCAGCGGCGCGTTCTTGGCCATGGCAATCGCCAACTCAGCAGCTTTTTGGGATATCAAAGAGATTGGCTTGTAGACGGTCATACTTTGTGTCCCTTCGGCAACCCGCTGGCAAGCCGCAAGATCAGCATCCATCCCTGACACCAAAACTTTACCCGCAAGCTTCTGCTGACTTAATGCTGCGATCACACCCCCGGCTGTGCCATCATTGGAGGCAACCACCGCCTGCACATTATTCTTTGTTCGCGTAAGAGCGTTTTCAGTGTGCTTGAGAGCCTCGCTCGCCTGCCAGTCTTTCGCCCATTGATCAACCACAACCTTGATATCACCCTTGTCGATGAAGGGTTTTAACACCTGCATCTGCCCATCTCGCAACATCTTGGCATTGTTATCGGTCGGCGAGCCACCGATAAGAACGTACTGCCCCTTCGGCGCACGCTCGGTGAGGTAACGGGCCTGAAGGCGCCCAACCTCCTCGTTATCAAACGAAATATAGAGATCGACATCGGCATTCTTGATCAAGCGATCGTAGGACAAAACCTTTTTCCCCGCCTTATGCGCCTTGTCAACAATGGCTGCCGCCGTAACCGCGTTGGCCGGCACCACCACGAGAACATCTACATTTTGCGTTAAAAGATTTTCGGCTTGGCTGATCTGCATCGACGCGTTGCCGTTGGCCGCCTGCACAAGGACATCTGCGCCAAGCTCTTTAGCCTTGCTGACAAACATGTCGCGGTCCCTTTGCCATCGTTCTTCTTTCAGCGTGTCCATGGCAAACCCAATTTTAATTTTCTTCGACTCTGCCGCCAAGCAATCAAGCGACCATGAGCCCACCGCTAGGACGAGAAAGGAGACAAGAAGCTTCATCGTAAAAAACTCCGCAAATAGCTGAAAACGTTGGATAAATATTACGTGCACTCTGTGCCCTGCAATGTACCTATCATGAACCCGTCTGTCAAACATTACTAACCGTCAGATCAAGGTGGGCTGCGCCATCTCGACCGAGGCGGTCGCCTCCATTTGACGCTGATGCCCGGACCACAAAGAGGGGCCTGACGGGTGGCCATCCTGGTGCAGGATTGTGTTTTTACAAATAAGCTAACTGTTTTTATTGACTTGCAGAGGCTTTACCAGCGCATTACCACGGTAACGTCAGGCACTCCTACGCCCACTTTTTTTAAACCGCCCCCACTCAAGATCTCAGATCATCGCAGAGAACCAGACCACAATTCATCAAAACGAAGCCCGACGACGTCATCATCGCGAATCAGTGATTGAGCAATCACTGACAAAGCGCCCTGGAAGTGCTCCCCTTCGAGGTCTTTAGGGACCTTGATTGGCTCTCCATAGAAGACGATCACCCGAGCAAATGGTTTAGGTATGCGGGTTTTGTCCCAAGTTTTATTTAAAATCCATGCCGAGTCAGCAACGCAACTGATCGGAACCACAGGCACGCCCGTCTTACGGGCAATATCGGCAATTCCATTTTTGGGAACCCGGCGAGGACCCCGAGGACCGTCGACCGTAATGGCACCACTGAAACCCGCCAACAATTCATCAATCATCCCATCTCTGGCGTCTTTTCCACCCCGTGACGAGCTTCCTCGGACCGTTTTCAGACCGATTTTGTCACAAACAAATGCAACGATCTCTCCGTCCTTCGACTGACTTGCCATCACACAGATGTTTTGCCCCACATGGGTCAACAGCCCAGCTACTGCATTTTCGTGAAACGTAGCCAGCAAAAAACTTTTTGACGGACTCTCACTGACCGCCATCCGGCGACGATCTAGACCGACAACACGCACACGCCATGTAAACTTAAGGACTAAACAAACGATGTAAAGCATCCAAACCATCAACACAAAGGTCAACGGACGACCTACCCTAGTTTGGTGTTCCGAGCGGATGTCTACCATGTTACAAGCCCCTGCATACCAAAACGATAACACTTAACGCAAACCTACTGACCCCGACCAGCGCCACTATACATCCAATCGTGATCCGGATTATAGACTATTGGTAGCCTAGCGCTCGATAACTGCTGCTGTCGAGCAATTTCCGTTACGGCATCAAACCAGGCACCTAATGTTGAGCAGCGCATCAAAGCAGGCTCCATAAAGGCTGGTGGCAGGCTTGATCGCAGGTAATTCCATAGCATCTTGCCTCGTGACAACGCTCTCGAGCTGACCGTCACTCGTCCAATCACAGCTTCACCCAAAGTTTGACCGCGAGTTTTTTTCAAAAGACCGACCAAAAGCCGCGACCACGTTGACTCGTCTTGCTGCTCAAAATCATCTACCGACAGGTTGGACGCCCATTCGATAAGCTTCAAAGGTGATTCAAGGAAAACATCCTGAAAGATCACAAAAGCTAAAAATGCAACCACAACTGGGGCCTCACGGTCTCCACGAAACACCCAAGGATTACGTAACGCTCCCCGCCCAATGATCACACCGCTAATCTTACTTGCCCGCATCAGATTGTGCTGCAGAGACGTCCGGTCATTAATATCGCCAGACCCATACACTGGGAACGGGCATCGATGTGCTGCATGATCGATCAAGGACCAATCGGCTAAGCCTTGGTAGCGAGCTGGCCTCGTGCGACCATGCACCGTCAAATGCCTCAGGGGCAGCCCCTCTAAACATCGTAACAAACCGGTGAACTCCCCATCATCCTGGTAGCCGGTACGCATCTTAACGCTTAAACGACCAGGCCCGAGCTCCTGCACAACATGTTCGATAAATGCACCAAAATCTTCCGGGTATTGTAACAAGCTAGAGCCCGCTCGACTTCCAACGACCGTCGGCGATGGGCATCCGCAATTTAGGTCAATGAAGGGGGTTCGCTCGCCAATGACCTGAGCTGCGCGCACGATATCTTGAGGCCGAGATCCCATCACTTGGAGCACCAAGGGTTTCGGCATAAGGCCTTTTAACAGAGTTAGCTCAGGGGCAAACAGTTCTGGGAACTTTTGAGGAAATGTATCTGTCACACGCAGGAAGGGGGTCCATGTAAAGTCCATTCCCCCAATCAGCTGAAACCACAGCCTTGTTGGAAAATCGGTCACGCCCTCCATTGGAGCAAGGCCAATTAAAACCTTCGAAGTTTCTCTTTTTTGTTCAAAGCTCATCGGGCTCACCATCGCCATGATCACCCCCAACTACCAGTTATCGCACAAAAAGACTAGAGGCGAAGTTTCGTAGCTTTCACCCTAAACCATTCTCACCAGGAAAACCGAGGGGTGGAGGCCAACGTAAAGCCAAAAAAAAAACGGAAACTAAAAAGCTTCCGTTTTTGCAGCTAAAATTTGTAGGGTCGTAACGACCTACCGCAGTTAAGCGGCGCGAAAAGCCGTCATGTCCCAACCAAATGAGAGTGATGCCAACAGCAAATTACTGCTGAGCTGGAGCCGCCTCTGGAGTCGCTTCTGGAGCTGCCTCGTGAGTTGGAGCTTTAGCATCTTTTGCTGACTTTTTGTCGCCTTTTTTGCTTTTTGTAGCCTTGCCGATCCAAGTACCTTGCTGATCAGTGCACTCTTTCTTGGTTTTTACGTGAACTTTGTTTTCGCCAACTTGGCAGTTTTCATGGTGCTCAGCCATAACACCTGTAGAGATGGCGGCCGATGCGACAAGAGCAAGTTTTAAAATGCTTTTCATTGAGATAGCTCCTATGGAAAATTAAATCCAGCCACAATGGCTGGCCCTTCATCTTAGAGCATTATAGATGAGAATTTCAATAGTAGCTTTGTCATGTCAAGCATCGAGTCCAGTTGTTGTCCTGGCCCGTTCCAAAGAAATAACGGTTTAAGTCCCATCACGAGCTTGACTCTGTAGGTCCGCACGGCACAGTTGACCCATCATGACCCTTTACACCAACGGGTATGAAGGCAGGGGCGATTAGCCTTATGCCACTTCTTTAACCCGTTGACTTTATTGCCCAGAGCCTATAGGACTTAAACTCTGTCAGAGATGGACAAACACCTCGCTGTTCATGGGGCAGAAGAAACCAACGATCGCACCCTTTGATGGAGACTACTGCGATGGCAAAAGCAAGAAAACAGCAACGACTGATCATGTTAGCTCTTATGACTATTGTAATTGCAGCTGCGATTGGCGCCGCGTTTTTTTTCGGAAAAACTTCGGGCATTATCGCCTCCGGAAAAATCGTTTTGAAGCCAGATTTAATCTCCCAGGCTCAGGGTATGAGAACCTTGTTTATTATTGTAAGAGACCCTTCGTCGCCAATGCCTATGCCGCTTGGAGCGCTCGCCGTGACCTTGAGCGAGGACCCAGCGGCCACCGTCTATGAGTTCAAACTGACAAAAGACAACCTGCGCATGATGGGAGCCTCCGAAGAGCAGCACCCGGCAAAAATTACTGTCAAAGCAAGGCTTGATATGGATGGGCTTGGCGGCGGCGACACACCAGGAGACATCGTAGGACAGGCCGAAGGCGTGCTTTGGGGTGAAGAAAATCTAACCATTGAGCTCACAGAACTCATCACCGCTGACGCGGAGCTTCCGGAAAAATGAGCGATCCCAGAGCCCAGCTCCTGACACCCGGAAATCTTGACTTGGCGATCACAGCCCTTTGTCGAGGTGGCGTGGTGGCGATTCCGACAGAGACCGTGTACGGTCTGGCAGGCAATGCTCGCAACCCAGAGGCAGTTAGTAAAATTTTTCAAGCCAAAGAGCGCCCCTCTTTTGACCCGTTGATTGTCCATGTACAGTTAGCCTTAAACTCGATTGAGCGCCTTTCCGCCGCTAAGATTATTGACCGCTCGCTGATTTCTGATCAGACGCGCGGAGTCTTTGATGCCCTCGCTAAAGCTTTTTGGCCGGGTCCTCTGACCATCATCGTTCCCAAACATGCTGAGATTAGTGATTTGGTGACCAGTGGACTTAACCAAGTGGGCATTCGCATGCCCGCACACCCGCTTGCACAGCAAATTCTAGCGCGCACAGGGCTACCTTTAGCTGCACCGAGTGCCAATCGCTTTGGACGCATTAGCCCGACGACAGCCCAGCACGTTATGGATGAGCTGGGAGACCGCATCCCCTATGTCGTCGATGGTGGAGCCTGTGACATCGGCATTGAAAGCACGGTGATTGCTCTCGACGACACAAAAATATGGCTTCTGCGGCCGGGCAAGATTTCAGCAGAGGAGCTTAAAAATGCAGCAGGAATTCCCGTCGAGCGAGCCCCTACCGTTCATGAGAAGGCGTCTCCTGGCATGCTCGCAAGTCACTATGCACCGCGAAAGCCATTATATTTGATACATAATCTGATTGATCTCCCAGAGCAGGTTCGCGCCAACTCGTTTGATCTCCTTGTCGTGTCGGGCGAACAAACACCCACCCTAACATCATTAGCCTCAGAAAGACTGTCACCTGTTCGGGTCATGGCACTCTCCGAACGAGGGGATCCCTTGGAGGCTGCGCGTCGGTTGTTTTCGACAATGAGAACACTTGATGATTCCGCTGGGAAGGCTATCATAGCGACCGCGATTCCTAAAGAAGAGGGACTCTGGCTGGCCATCATGGACCGGCTGCGTCGGGCCTCCTACCGCGATGGAGCATGAGAGTCTATTTAATTTTTTACGTTTTAACGACGATAGGATGCTTCGATGTCAGACCCGATTGAGCTTGTTCCCCATAGTCACCCTCAGCTGATTGCAGTGTTTGTTGCGATTGTATTGGCACTGCTCGCACTTGACCTTTTCGTCCTACGCAAAAAGGATGAGGCTCCCACCTCAAAGCAAGCATTCCTTTGGAGTGGCTTTTATATTTTAACTGCCCTCAGTTTCTGTGCATGGGTATGGTCGCGCCTAGGCGCTGAATCTGCCATGACATTTTTGACAGCCTATGTGGTCGAATTATCGCTTTCAGTTGATAACCTGTTTGTATTTATCTTGATTTTTACTAGTTTTAAAATTCAACCTAAATATCAGCACCGGGTCCTGTTTTGGGGCATTCTCGGCGCCCTTGTCATGCGAGCCATCTGTATTTGGGCCGGTGTTGCGGCTTTACAGAGATTCCAATGGTTGACCTTCGTCTTTGGCCTTATCTTGATTTGGGCTGGAATTAAAACCCTTCGTGGCAGTGGCGACGAGGATGACGACCCGTCAAATGGGTTGATTGCCAAAACCGTAAGACGCATGATCCCAGTCGCCGATCATTACAAAGGTCATGATTTTTTCACACGAGAAAACGGTGTTCTCATGGCAACACCAATGTTTCTTGCTCTGGTACTTGTGGAAATGTCAGACGTTATTTTTGCCGTGGACTCGATCCCAGCCGTACTAGCCGTAAGTAAAGATCCATTCATTGTCTACAGCTCTAACATCTTTGCAATCTTAGGTCTTCGAAATCTATATTTTGTACTCGCGACCATGGTCAACCTGTTTAAGCACCTCGACAAAGCCATTTCATTCATCTTGGTATTCATTGGCATCAAGATTGGCATCGAACACTGGTATCATATTCCCGTCGGCATCGCCTTGAGTATCATTTTAGGGGCATTGGCTTTAGGTATCGGATTCTCCCTCGCTCATCACGAGGAGCGCAGCCATCATAAGCCCAGACTTAAAAAGACTGGAACCGAAGATTAGTCAGCATTGATTATGCCATGCTTTTATAAGCTTTTTCTGTGGAGCTATGAAGCATGGCCCGCAACGACATCCGTCACTCAGTCCAGCGTTTAAATGCCACCGTGGCATTCGTACCACCGAAACCAAACGAGTTACTCATGGCATAACGGATCGTGCGACGCCTCGCCTCAAACGGGGTGTAATCAAGATCACATTCAGGATCTGGCATCTTCAATCCAGCCGTCGGCGGAACCAGCTGATCCTTCAATGCCATGACAGTGAACACCGCTTCGATGCCTCCAGCTGCACCAAGACAATGCCCAGTCACACCTTTCGTTGACGATATGGAAATCATGCGCGCCTGGTCTCCAAACACACCTTTGATAGCCCTCGTTTCATAGAAATCATTTAACTTCGTCGATGTGCCATGTGCGTTAATGTAATCAAGTTGATCAAAGGGTATCCGTCCCATACTAAGCGCCATCTTCATGCAGCGTTGCGCCCCCTCACCCTCAGGCGCAGGAGACGTGATATGGTATGCATCTCCAGACATACCGTAACCAACGATCTCAGCATAAATCTTTGCTCCACGCTTTTTAGCGTGTTCATACTCCTCAAGAACTAAAATTCCTGCACCCTCACCCATGACAAAGCCGTCGCGGTTGACATCAAAAGGACGGCTCGCCTCCTCAGGGTGATCGTTATTTGCCGATAAAGCCTTCATCACCGCAAAACCAGCGATGGATGTGGGAGACATCGCTGATTCCACGCCACCACAGACCATGATGTCGGCCATATCGTTTTGAATATATAGCATCGCATCACCGATGGCATGGGTACCACTGGCGCAGGCCGTGGTCGTGCACATGTTGGGACCTTTTAGGTTATTCAACCGCGAGACAAGTCCCGCAGCCATGTTCGCAATCATATGGGGTATCAAAAATGGCGAAACCCGGCGTGGCCCCTTTTCAAGTAATGTTTTATGGTTTTCCTCTAATATCTCAAGAGAGCCAATTCCCACCCCCACACAAGCGCCAGCTCTATCTGGATTAAACGTATCGGGCTTCAGACCAGCATCGCGCATAGCTTCTTGGGCTGATTTCGCCGCAAACTGCAAAAACAGGGGCGCACGATTGGCCTCTTTTGCATCCATGGCGTCACCCACAGAAAAACCCTTCACTTCTGCACCGATTTGAACCGTATACTGCGACGTATCAAAACGGGTGATCCGCCCAACCCCAGTCTTACCAGCAACTGCATTCTTCCATGATTCCGTGACGTCAAGACCCACAGGACTCACCATACCTAAACCTGTCACCACAACTCGTCGCATACCTAACTCCCCAGCAGTGAAAACCATCTGGCCTAAAATGATGGCGAAAACTTTAACTGTTGTCCATTTGATAGTTTCGTCCCAAGAAGTTGCTCATAAGTCCATGACGATCCATTTGATCACTCTCAATCAATGGGCTGCCTTAAAAGAGACCATTTCTTCTTCAACTTCACCCACAACTCAATATGCTGCGGGTCTAAGGCTGATTCTGACGGCGGCAGACGATTTTTCTGATACATCAAAAACCAGGCAAAACACATGAGGGCGATCATCGGAAACCAGGCTCCTACCGGTGCAGACACAGCCCCCTTCTCTCCAAACCACTTAAATCCCATAACCACAACGTAGCCACCGATAATCCCCGCGATAGCGCCCATATAGGCCCTATTTTTACCCGCCCTGGGGTCAGTCACTCCTAACACCATGCCAAAGCATGCAAAAAACATCACAATAAACGGCGTAGAAAACCGCTGATGCATTAAGAAACGCGCCTTAAAATAAAGGTTTTTATCAGCTTTAGGGTCCTTCTCAAGTTCCGAAACGAAATGGTAGAGTTTGCCAGGCGGATAGCTTCGATAGTCGTCACTGGAATCTTCGCCTCCGAGAATTTTCTCGCGAAACATCCGCAACAAATCAACTTCAAACTGATCAAACTTCAAAACAGACTGCTCACCAGTGCGTCGGTCACTAGAATGCATAACACCTTTTTCAAGGACCAAATTCAATTTACCTTCATCCACCGAACCAGTGATCGTGCCTGAGGGAGCAAGAATCATGAACCGATCTTGAACCGACCCCGTCGGAGCGATCATGAGGTTGCCAAAACGCGTCCGATCTTGAGAGATCGACTCCGCATAGAGCATGTAGCCAAGAAAGTCCTCACTAAACACCCCGGCTTGAAGTCTATTTTTAATCAAATTATCAACTTCACTCTGGGTTTTACGAAAATAAAATCGCGTTAATTCCTTGCGACCCCACGCTTCACCGTAGACCGAGCAAAAGCAGGCAACCCCATAAAGAAGCACGGCAAGTATCATGACCGAACGCGCAGCTTTCTTCAGCGGAAAGCCACAGGCCAGCATGGCCGCATACTCGCCGTCATTAGAAAAACGGCTGAACGCAAGCATAACAGCTGCCAGAAAGGAGATGGGGATGTTGTAGGCAAGAAACGGCACAATAATGTACAGAAACGGCAGCAAAATATTCTCTGCCGACACGCCGAGGGCGACAAGCGTGTTACTTAGTCTTACAAGCTGCGAGACAACCAACACGGTACTGAGGATGACCAGAGTTGAAAAGAACTGAGGCATTACTTCTTTGACGATGTACCAATGGAGCTTCAACGCTAACCTGCCGAGTCTGATGTCACTTCACGTAGATTTTTAAGAATACCACAAAATTTTTTTTGCCTCACCTAGCGGAAGTTTTGCATACGAGCCAAGATCGCTCTATACTATTGATATATGGTAAGAAAATGTCGATTTAAATTTGGGCCCTCTGCTCTTTTTTTAGCAGCAGCCGTGGTCAATTCCACAGCCGCCGGTGTTTCAAACTCACCGGTTGAGTCGGCTCATCGTCTTCGTCTCGCTTCTGACGTCGACGCAAGATGGGATCACGAAAGCTTAGCCATCGCCGACAACTTGGGTAAATTTCACCATGCCACTCTAGATCCTGAGCTTCAGAACCACCTTCAGGCTTTTATTGCAGAGCGCGGCTCTCCTATTGCCAGTGTCGTCGTTATCGACGTAGCAACCGGCGAGGTCTTGGCTATGGCCCAAGGTCGAGCCCCAGCCAAGTGGGGGGCTACAGAGCACACAGCTCTATACAGTCGTTTTCCAGCGGCATCGATTTTCAAAACAGTCGTTACAACGGCAGCCCTTGAGATGACAGGAACTGGGCCTGATCAAGCCTTCGGCCTTCCCGGTGGATGCGGAAGCCAAGACATCACACCGACTGCCACCTGGATGTATGATGAGGGCGGAGGCCCCATGAGTCTTCGCCGTGCATTTGGCAAGAGCTGTAATGGATTTTTTGCCAAACTAGCCATCAACCAACTAGGCATAGGCGCAATCACCAGGTTTGCAAAACTCTTTGGCTGGGAATCCCCACTCCCGATCGATGTGTCCGTCGATGTGAGTAAAATGATGCCTCCCCCGGTTGCCAATTCAACGACACACACGGTTGGGCGTTTTGCAGCAGGCTTTGGTCACGTGGGCATAAGCCCTATGCACGGAGCTTGGATGGCCAACGTTATTGCTAACCGCGGTCAACTTAAACCCATAAGGATCCTGCGCCAAAGCACAGACGATAGCCCCAATAAGCTAACGAACACTCCCATTTACTCAGAACAAACCGCTACGAAACTCATGGAGATGATGCGGAGCACAGTTCACGGTGGTACGGCAACGCAAACATTTGGACGTGGACGCTATCGTGAAATTGCCCGCGAAGTTGGCGGAAAAACAGGGACTCTAACGGGTCGAACACCCGCTGGCTTAACGTCACTTTTCATTGGATTGTACCCGGTCAGTGCCCCAAAGATCGCCGTCTCATCGGTCGTTGTTCTGGAAGACCGTTTTCATTTCAAGGCCCCTCAGCTTGCCGCGGAAGCCATACTAAGCTGGAAGCAGCAGACCGAGAGAACGCGGCAAACTCTTCGTTAAGTTTCTGATTTTCTCGAGAAATCTTTCGCCTGTTGGTACTCCCTTGCTTTTGGCATTCCCTACGCCACATGCCTTGTGGTACACCGATAACACTGGGCAAAAACCATTTAATCTTCGGGCCTAAACGCCCTCACCCATGCTTTTTGGAGTTCGGCAGCATGAATCAAACTATACCGGTCGTTAGTTTAAAATCATATGAACAAGGCAGTGCCAACGACCGCGACCGGTTTATCTCGACTGTTGGTCATGCGTTAACAGATCTTGGCTTTTTCTCTGTAGAAGATCATGGGGTCGATTTAAAGCTGATCGATAAAGCTTACAGTATTGCCCACGAGTTTTTCGCCTTACCTGACGAAAAAAAACTAACCTATGAGGATTCGACGATCAAAGGCCAACGCGGCTACACGAGCTACGGGCGCGAGCACGCCAAAGACAGCAAAGCCCCCGACTTAAAGGAGTTCTGGCATGTTGGTCGAGAACTTTCGCCAGGGCATCATCTAAAGCGTGTTTATCCTGACAATATTTGGCCGCGAGAAATTCCCGAGTTCAAGACAGTGTACCTCGAACTCTACCGCCAAATCGAACAATGCGCGATGACCTTACTTGAAGCCTGCGCCCTGTATATTGGCGAATCCAAAGACCGCTTCACATCAATCGCCGAAGATGGCAACTCGATTCTGCGCATCATTCATTACCCTCCCATACCTGCAGACCGAGATCCTAGCAGCATTCGAGCAGGAGCCCACGAGGATATCAACTTAATCACGCTTCTCTGTGAGGCTACAGCTGGCGGTTTGGAGCTACTGCAGCGTGACGGGACTTGGCGACCCATTCATGCTCTTAAGGGTCAAATCGTCTGCGACACAGGCGACATGATCCAAAACCTTACGAATGGAGTGCTAAAGTCCACAACCCACAGAGTCGTGAACCCCGACAACAGTCGCGAGCGCCGTTTTTCAATGCCGTTCTTTATGCACCCTCGGGCAGAGGCCAGCCTCAAACCGCTTGAGTCCTGCGTGAAACGACAAGATGGAAAGGTCAAGTACCGTGACATCACGGCCGGCGACTACCTCATGGAGCGCTTAAAAGAAATCGGACTTACCTGAAATTTTTATGGTATAAGATCCTGATTTTATAAGATTTTCGGCTGATTCTAGCTACGCGTTATTGTCAGCACAATTAAATTTGTCCGAACTCATGCCGAACCACCTTCCATGAGTCAATCTGGCAATCAACTAAAGAGCACCCAAGGTTTCATGCGCTGGACGTGTCTAGCGCTTGGACTGATTATGGGCCTTGATCCTGCAATGAGTGCACCCGGTGATGGCAGCGATGAGATGGCTAACCGCACTCATACTGCATTTTTATTTTTCGACTATGGACTAGCAACATATAAATCTAAGCTCATGGATAGCAACGATACCGCTGGAGCTCTCACGTACGGCTTTGGCCTAAACGCTGGCGCTGAACGCAGCTTCGGTGTCGAATACCGGGTTGAGTCCACCGCCGTCTCCTTTGAAACAAATCAATCGAGCTTGACCACAAGTTGGACAAGCACAATCTTCAAGTACCGACTTTGGGCCTTCGAGCTTGGCCCAGTACTTGGATCAGTTAAAATGGCTGCAAAGCGCGAGAGTGCTGAGATTTTTGATATCGTTGGCAGCGGCTTTGGCGGCTACTTTGGCATCTTGATGCCGATTGGAAATTCAAACCTTGCCTACCTCAATATGATGAGCGTGGCCACAGCTACGCCAGTTGACACACAGGCTCGCACGGTGACCATGGGGTCGCGTATGGATCTTGAACTAGGTACAAAAATTAAAATTACACGTCGCGTCGTTGACTTCACCGTCGGCTATCGCCGAAGAACCGTTTCGATCACCGAAGATGGCACACCTTACACTGAGCTGCAAACAGCCACATTCATTGGTTTCAATTTTGGCAAAACGTTTTAGCAAATCTCAAGATCGATTGGACAAAAAAACCTTCGGGCTCATTATTGTCTTCAGCCGTCTTCGACTCGTCGAATGTCCACGGCAAACGCAAGGCCTGCCTCTGTTCTAATACGGAATCTAAGCTCGTCGTTTCGCTTCAGATTTTCAATACCAGATCTCATAAGATCTGGACCAAACATTAAAATCTTTTGACCTGACTGCCCTTGTCCGGCTTCAAGTTCTATGACACCGGCACGGTCCGGATTAAAGTGGATCACCCGACCAAATCGTTCTCCTGCGCGCTCCTCAGCATTTAATACCATCGCCCCTCCGCGCACAACGGATCGGTGACATTCCGCCAGAGCTGCATCTTTCTGATCACCCTCTTTCACAAAAACATAGAGCATGTGCTTTGCTCGAGTCATAGCAACATAGATCAAGCTCGACATGATCGGATGCTGTGCCGGTAGATTATATTCACTTAGGTTAAAAGCGATCACAACCTTGGCTTCTAGACCCTTAAAGGTTGCAATGGTGGCAATGCTAAGCTCCCCGTCCCGACTCACATCACCTTCGCGTACGCGGTCACTCGTAAGCTTCACTACTTTCAAGTCTGAAATACGATCTACGCCACTCAATACACTATCTTTATTTTCAGGGGCACGAGCTGATAACAACATAATCTCGCTCTCGTGAACACCTAAATCGACAGTCAACTCTCGCACTAAATCATTCATCTTGCGCCGTGCATCTTCCGTATCGGTGTAACGAATAATCTGGGGCATATAACCGGCGCGATCACTAAAAGCAGGAATCTGCGTTTGGGACGATCGCCGTAAGCCCCTCGCAAATTGACTTATCTGCCTCGTGTTTCGATAATTACGATGAAGACGCATATAATTTGTGGGAACGGGAAGCGTCTCTTCCGGATGATACGCTTTTTCATTTTCTTCTCCGCCCCCGCCAAAAATCCCCTGCTCTCGGTCAAAGAACGCATACAAGCGATCGACTTCTGGGTTTGTCAATAGGGCTTCAAGAGCTAGCCACCAGTATGGTTGGATATCCTGAGCTTCGTCCACAATAAGAACGCTGTATCGACGCTGACCATTCAAAACAGCCTTGCGAAGACGCTCCGGAGCCTCAATTTGCACGTAGTCTTGATGAGATCTCGACCAATCACTAGGGGTCACCAGAAGACTAATACCATAGCTTGCTGCTAGCTCTTGGACAGCCCTCACCTCAATACCCTCGCCAATGTCAGACGCCAGCTTTGCAGCTAGCAACGGACTACTGACCAGATACATAACGCTAGCACCCTGGTCGCGGAAGTGCTTTGCGAGGTTCATTGCAAGTACAGTCTTACCGGTGCCAGCCTCGCCCTCAACGCCAAGACGAGGAACTCCCGTAACAGGACTCACAAGAATATCGTGCATGAGATCACTTTCGAGGACCATCGCTTCATGAGTATCGATATACTCTCGCAGCATAGGCTTGGACTCAAACGTGGTGCCAATCAGGAGTCGATCGAGATCGGATGCAACATCAGCAAACTTAAGAAAGTCATCTCGATGAAATGAACGAACCACATTCGACAAAAACTGTTCTAAATGCTCTAGGCCCCGACGCCCCACCAAAACTGAATGTTCAATCGATGCATGTACGGGAAATTCCGATTCATCAACCCCGGGAAAACACACCGCATGACTCACGGGTACGTTTACATTTTGCCCTCTCAGAAAGCGCACAAAGCGGTTACGCCAGGTGATGGCTTGATGAAAAGGATTTTTTATAAGAAATGATCGACCATGTCGATTAATCGAATAAAACTTACCTGACTGTCCATCAAGGCTGATACGTCCACCCTTAACTTCAAACACCACCACACCATGGGATGGATGATAGAACACAAAATCGATCTCGCCATCACGGACACCCTGGCCCTCTTCCTTCATGGAGAGGGTAACAGAATAATAAACACGCCACGGATCTGGCAAACTTGCTGCCAGCCGATAAACTTGTTCTTCGGCTTGACTTGCAAAAGCCACTTCTGTGTTTTTAATATCTGGAAAGAGAACAGCCATCTGAAAGACCCCACTACAGCAAGAAAGAGAAAACCCACCCACCAACGGAGCAACAGCTGTACCAGCGCACTCCAGCCACCTACTTACTATCAATTCATGGGTTTACCGCCGGCCGTTTGACCGTCATCTGTCAAATGATAGGACAACCTGTCAAAATTCCCTTCAGTTACCCCCCGAGATGATCTGTTAACCCGCCGAAAAAACCAGGTTTTGCACATAACACCTCTTGGCATACAGTTTGCTGCCACCATCTTGTATCGCCGCGCCTATTGTAAATGGAGGACTACCATGAAAGCTCAAGGTTCAAACCGGAACGTTATCTTTATCGCCTTGGCCTTTGCAGGCTTTACCATGAGTTGCCTTAATCAACAGGCGCCAAAAAAGAAAGAGACCAACCGTCAATCCAATGGTGAACAGTCGGGGGCTGAGTCCCGCAACCGACAGAATGAGAGTAGCGATTGGGGTCGGCAAAACCAAAATCAGAATCAAAACCAATGGCAGAATCAGAATCAGAATCAGAATCAAAACCAAAATCAAAATCAGAATCAAAACCAAACCCAATGGCCAAACACTACCCCTCAGTTAAACCTAGAATGCCATAAAGCCGAACCTTTCATTTGCAAAATCGAGCGACTTATCACCGATAAAACAAACAAGTATCGTCAGGGCGCCGGGAAGAATCCACTCAATCACGACAGCAAAATTTCGTTTGTATCAAGAGACTGGAGTATCCAGCAATCCAGATCAGGCTTCATCAGCCATATGGGTTTTCCGAGCGCACGCAACCGGGTCTACCAGACCGAGTTCAATGAATCCGGTGGAATCCGTGGAGAAAACGTAGCTTATACGGGCCGTGTCGGACGCGGTGGGCAGCAAGATGACGCGACCGCCGAGAGGATTGCAGAAGAGTTCGCAGTGATGTGGTGGAATAGCCCAGGGCATCGTCGTAATATGCTTGGCAACTTCACCACGATCGGCGTCGGCGTGACACAGCGTTCAAATGGAGCTTGGTACGCTACGCAGCTATTTAAGTAAGCCGTCGGTTTTATTGTTCAGACGCTTCACGCAACTTTCAAACTTGCGTGAGTCGTCTAGCTGATGACTCATCTCGTTTTAGATACGCCCCTCATTTAAACGTAGGCGCCATCGTTCGCGGGATCGCAACAGTCACATCCGCTCAGGGGGCGTGATACCAAGAAGGGTTAACCCCTGTTTTAACGTCAGAGCAAACGCCGAGATTAAACTCAAACGCATGCGCACAAGAGTTTGCTCCTCTGACTTAAGAATTGGAACCTCACTGTAGAAGCGATTAAAACCCTTACACATATAAAACAGATGGGTGCACAGCTGACTCGGACGACAATGCTCCGTCGCATCTTGGACAATACTGTTAAAATCATAAATTGATCGCAGCAGTTCAACTTCACTGGTAGCGGAGAGAGCAAACCTTTCCTGCTGAGCATCTGCGGAGGTCCACGGTATGAAGCCTGCCTGCTCGGCCTTCCTTAGAATCGACATCGTCCTAGCGTAGCTGTACATTAAATAAGGTCCGGTGTTCCCCTCAAAACTCAACCAGTCTTTTAAGTTAAATACGATCTCCCGAGCTGGGTCTGCTTGGAGCATCCCATACTTTAAAGCGCCAATACAAAGGCGTTTTGCCGTCTCGTGAATCTCGTCTTCAGGCCACTCACCTTTGTACTTTTCCAATATCTGGTAAAGCTCTGTGAGAACTGAGTCTTTGAGCCGCATAAAAGGAATTGTGTTGCCAGCACGAGAACTCATTTTACCCTCGGGCCCGACTACCATGCCGTAGCTCAAATGAAAACACTTTGCAGCCTGCGGAAATCCCATCAGCTCCAGCGTTTTAAACACCTGCCTGAAGTGATGATTTTGCTCATTACCAACAACATAGATCGATCGGTCAATTTTAAACTCGTCAAACTTTCGGCGGGCAAGGGCTAAGTCTTTGGTCGCATATAAAGTATTACCGTCTCGTTTTCGAACCAACATAAACCCTAATTTATGATCAGAAAGGTCAACACCAACTGCCCCATCATCCTCCTTAAACACACCCTTGGCCAGATATTCAGAAACAATTGATTGCGATTCCTCACTTACCTCTGATTCGTAAAAATCACGATCAAATTCGGCCCCAAACCAATCATAGATATCCTTGTAGGCATTTAGTGACCAAAGTCTCGTCTCTTTCCACAGGTCAAACCACTCGCCTCTTTTACTCTCGATACCAGCCAAGACCTGAGATATCTCTTGTTCAAAGGCCGTCGCCTCAGTGGCGCTAGCACTACTCAGGGCTTCTGTTGCTTTTACGTAGACCGCCCCAAGCCAAGCCCCCTTATCATCATCCGGTCCAGGTCTCGCTCCTAATCGCTTCATCATCCATAGACACTTGGCAATATGAGTGCCCTCATCACCAAAGTAATTGACCGCAATCACGTTGTATCCGCAATAACGAAACATTTTGACTAAACTACTCCCCAAACACACGTTGCGGATATGTCCCACATGAAAATCCTTGTGCGTATTGGGCTGGGAGTATTCAATCATGACACGGGCACGCGACTTCGCTGGAGCTATTGCTTCGATAAACGCACGACCTGACAAAACGCTAGGAATAATGGCCTCGGCCATTTTGTTTTTGTTGATGAAGATGTTGCAAAACGCATTGAGGGTCACCACTTTGTCCACCCACCCACTTTGATCGTTTTGCAGCATCTCGGCAAGCTGACTCGCAATCTTAGGGGGGCCAACTCTCAAGGCTTTGGCAAAGCGAAAACACGGTAGAGCAAAATCTCCCATATCGTCTTGAGGCGGTTTTTCAATCAAAGCAAATAGATCTGCGACACTAAACTCTTGAAGGGCCGCTTCGTTGATCCTCTTAAGATGAGATAAGATTGTGGTGGCAAGGTATGTCTTACAGGGATCTAAAGATAGACTCACGGCTTTCCTCAGTGCAGATAGCGACACTACCCAATGGGCGTTGTCATGGGACGATGAATTTCTTAAACAAAGAACGTTCCAATCCTAGCATATTAGCCACGAGGCGGGTAGTCTGAATCGTGGGGCCGAATCAAAGCAACCCGGCCAAAACACAATCATTTGTAAAGTTTCACTGAAAGAAAAAAATCTCTAAAAACAGCGACACCAATAGGCATGACTAATTTATAGACCAGCCATTCAACGCACCAAACAGGCCGATGCAAATCTAACAACCCTCCCATGGATTGTCACACCACAACGGAAGTTACTGCACCGGCCGATCATCCTCTTTGTTGCATTTTTCCGTAACGGCCATCATGACCTCCAATGGCGAGTGGCTAAACTAGTTTTATAGCAGTGATTTAAATAGTTTTTGCAAGTTGTCATTTAACGACCAAGCTCATCATCATCAGCACTTAGAGCTCCCATTACAAGCCCAGGCTACGAATGATGTCGTTTCCCATCCTCATTCGATCTTGCTAGGTTCACACACAAGACTTTGAAACCCGGAGGACAAAATTATGGAGCATGACCATGAAGAAGATCGAGTGGCCTCGTGCTGGAGTGCCACATTAGCCTCCGACGGGCCGTTGGCTATTCGCGTCGAATGCGCCCTCGGGCGCGGCTTTAGTGGAATTGTGATGATCGGCAGCGCCGGTCAAGTTTGCGAAGACGGCAAGGAGCGAGCTAAGGCCGCCTTGGAGCGACTAGGATGGAATGCTCCAGCGCGAAAGATCATCCTCAGTGTGAGTCCTGGTGATGTTAAAGTTGACCAAAGTCACTTAGACTTAGCCATAGCCGTCTTGCTCGCACAGGTCACAAGTCGACAGTCTTGGACCATCAAGCCAAGCCAGTGGCTTATGGCCGCTGAGGTGGGCTTGAACGGCGAACTTCGTCCCGTCAGTGGCATTGTTGGCTGGGCGTCAGCAGCTCGCGACGCCGGGTTAGCTGGGATCGTCGTTGCAAAGCCCAATCTTAAGGAGTTAAATTGCTTGAAACGAGTCTCTGCGGCGTTGCCTTCGCCTCATCACGATGAGCTCGCTTGCGTAGGCTTTTCATCGATAGATAATGTTTTAAACTGGCTTGAGACTGGATTTTACGGGGAACCCCTCTCCGAGGATCCTCCAGCGACGCTAAGTCCAGCTCGCCCGTCGTTTGATGATATGGATCTACCTGGTGATCTTCGTCTGGTTGCATTGGTAGCTGCCGCTGGCATGCACAGCGTTCTGTTGCGGGGATCTCCAGGAACAGGCAAAAGCATGTTTGCCCGTCGACTGCCTAGCATCTTGCCAACCATGAGCGTGAGCGAACACTTTGAGGCCCTTCGCACGCATACAGTGAACCAACGGCAGGTCGACCCTTCGATCTTGGAGGGCATCCCCCCGTTTCGGGCTCCTCACCACTACGCATCAGTATCGGCATTATTAGGTACACACAAGACTCCGGGCGAGCTGGCATTGGCAAGTGGTGGCGTTTTGTTTCTAGACGAGCTGCCAGAGTTTCGACGCGACGTGCTAGAAGGTCTAAGAGAGCCTTTAGAGACAGGAGAAGTCGCCGTAAGCCGCGCAGCCGGAGCTACCGTCTGGCCTGCGCGGGCTTTAGTTGTCGCGGCAGCCAACAACTGCCCTTGTGGCTGGAGCGCAAGTCGCCGCAGAACTTGCGAGTGCCCACCCACGCGTATGCAGGCCTACCGCAATCGTTTGTCAGGGCCGCTTCAAGAACGCATTGATATCCATGTCAATATGCTAGAACCTGGAGACCAACGAGCCGCGATTTTCAGTCAAGCTGTCAATCGACAGGGACAAACCGAGCAAATGCGCGAGCACGTTATGATGGCTCGCACACGCGCGGCTAAGCGACAGGCCCAAAGCGGCGTGATGCTTAACCGAGATCTACCTGCTCAGGGTATTCTCGATAGTTTTGGCATACCACCCAAGGAGGCCGAGACCCTCATAGAAAACCTAATTCCTACCTATGCGAGCGCTAGGTCCGTTGTCCGCTGCCTGCGCGTAGCCCGAACCATCGCCGACGTTGCCAACCGAGACCACGTCACCCCCGATGACATTAAAACCGCTTGGCAGTGGCAGTCTCTTCCCGCAGCACGCTTACGGGGTGAGTTAATACCCACATGACCTAGAAGATTGAAGGGCCAGCCAAAGCATCGCGTGCTTGCGATTGACGCAACTGCGATCAAAGCCTCATCAGTTCATGAGCAAACTCTCGATCGGAGTTGGTCACTTGAAAACCCGTGAGCAGATGATCCTCAAAACCAACGCGCGATTATCCATCATCCATTGTTTAACTGCGATTAAAGCACTAGAATAGTGGTCAAATGCCACTGTTCACTGGGAGGCTGGCCGTGCACCAGACCTCGGACCATGATTCTAGACAGGGAGTCTTCTTTGAATCGTAGACTTGAAGCTTGGAGAGATTTTTTTAAACAGTTTCGCGATCGACTACTGACCCTACCCAAACGCTCGGTAATGACCATCATCATACCGACAGTCCTTGCCGCCTTGGGATTACAGTCATTATCACTGACTCCCGTTGCCAGTTTTATTGATCAAAAGCTATTCCACCCGATCGTGTTTCGAATCCGAGAAAGGATAAGACCTCTGCCCCTCGACCCTCGTATAAAAATTTTCCAGTTCGACAATCGCACGGCTGCCTATCTAAAGGCTCACGATATGCCGCTTAACTCTTGGGGACAAGTTATTGCGGCCATTGGTCAAAAACCAAACACCAAAATCTTGATCAATAAGTTGTTTGACAGCCCCTACACTGCTGAGGAGGTTCAATCGTTTAAGGAACAAACCAAAGCAAGCCTAGCCCAAACCGTGATCATGGTCTTTACCTTTGGCAGCGAAATTTCTTACCGCAAACCAATCACGGACGCCCTAATCAAAGACAACGAAGCAAAGACCTTCGTTTCCCGATCTGAGTCAGTAATTTTCCAAGACTTAGCCCTTCGGAACACGCCGTACGGCGCAAACGCCGAGGTTTTGAGCGCATTTTCAGCTTTCGGGCATAACGAATACAAAGGAGATCATAGACAAGCCCCTGTTTTGGTGCTTGCTGGTAAAGGTCTACTGCCACATGCAGCCCTTGCTGGGGTTGACTCTCTAGAATTTGATAACCACAAAATTAAAGCTGAAGGATCATCAGTCTCTCTAGGCAAAGATGGAAAGATCCTTGTAAACTTCATCCCAAAAGAAACCTTTCACAAAGCATCCTATTCACTTCTTGCCGTTGTCGAACGGGCACGCCGATCTCAAGACATCTCTATCGTCAAACCAGGAGACTACGTCTTATTATTGCCCGCCATGTACACCGGAAGCACGGATTATCATGAAACACCCTTTGGTCCGATGCCAGGAGGCGTACTGATGGTCTCTATGCTAAACAGTGCCCTCAGAGGCTCCTGGTTAACAGAAATGCACGACTACGGAATTTCTGTTCTTCTTATGGCATTCTTTGGTTTTACCATCGGTGCTGCTTTAAAACCAAGCAAAGCCTTGGCCACGCTAGCCTTGGCCAGTGTTCTCCTCGCGTGCGCATCAATCAGCTTGTTTGTAGCCGGAGGTTTCGTATACTCGTTTGTACTCCCCACAGTATCTTTGTTGATTTGCGGTCTAACAGGTATCGTCCTTCATGCAACCATGGCCAGCATCGAGGAAGTGCGGATGACTAAGGAGCTCGAGGTGGCGACTCTTGTACAACAATCTTTTTTTCCAAAACAATCCAGTGACTCAACGCAAAACATTTTAGTCGATGGTCGTTTTCTGCCGGCAAGCGAATGCGGCGGGGACTGGTGGGGGGTCTATCGCCGCAACGGCTACACCTACGTCATGCTCGGAGACGCCGTCGGCCATGGAATGCCAGCAGCACTGGTGACGGCTGTCGCGTTTTCCGTGAGTCAAAAGTTTGATCGCGAACTATCCATCGCCGACGCTGGAACGATCTCACCAACGGCTTTCATTGGCGCCATAAATGACGTTTTATGGGCCATGAATTCTAAACTGGCATGCATGACATTTCTCATGTTTAGGATCGAAGACCTCACAGGCCAAGCTGTCTTTGCAAATGCGGGGAACCTTCAACCTATCATCATCCCACGGCAATCTGACGACGAACGACTGGCCAAAGGTCAACGAACCAAAACTTTGCTAGCTCGAGGCGACCTTCTTGGACTACAGCGAGAATCTATTGTGCTTGAGCAAATCACTTACTTGAAGCCTGGCGATAAAATCGTGCTCTATACCGACGGCCTCGTGGAAAATCTTGGCAAAAAATCTCAAGCACCTCTTGGGAAAAAGTGGCTTAAAGACTTGATGGCAACCCATGCCGACGCACCAGTCACTTCATTTAGCGATATAATTTGGCGCACCTATACAAGAGAGGTCGCAGCCACAAAGGTTGGTGATGACGTGACTCTTGTCGTCATAGAGCGCACATAACTCAGAACCGTTTTTCGTGGTTTTGTTATAAGACCGCAAAAGCTGCAGTCTAGCTCAAATTAGCGCGTATCTTCGGGCCTAATCGCGAAGCACTCCTTATAACACCGTGTTACGATGCGCTTCACCGACAACTGCCGCGCACCACACTGCTATGGACGCCAATCCGCTGTGCCGTAACGGGCCAACAATTCTTTAAGGCGACCACCTTTACGCAGGGACCGCAGACCATCGTTAACCATCTCAGCCAACCGTCCGCTGTCTGGACGCTTCGGTGAAAAAGCTACGTGCAGCGAACTGGGTTCTTCACATCCGGCAATCCTAATATCCTGAAAGCCGTATTTTTTTGCATTAAACTCCATCACAAGAAAATTCTCCACCAGGGTATCGATGCGACGGTCTGTCAATTTACGATAGTTGTTCAGCAGAGGCTTGCGTCCACCCACAAACTGAACGAGCTCGTACTGAGTACGATTAGCCTCGATAAACTGATCTAGGGCCCCACCATACATATATCCGAGCGTCACACCTAAACGCCTGCCCTGCAGCGAAGATCCAGGACGGTAGAGATAGGGATCATCGGCGCGGGTATAGAGACATGTTTTGTTTTGACCTATAGGCTCTGCAGCCAAAATCAAGCTTTTGGCCTCTTCAGGCGAGACTCCGATCACCGCATCCGCGTGCCCTATTCGCGTAGATTCAAGCGCTTCGCTCCATGGCATCATCCGATATGAAACGTCATATCCTTGCTCCTTGAAAACCTGACGCATAATGTCAACCATAATTCCAGAGTCATGGCTCGATGGTTCACAGTTGTAAGGACACCAAGCATCGGCCACAACTGTAATCGTCTTTTCTCCATCAGACCTCACCCTGGCGACCGCTTCAGAGGAGCAAACCGCCATGACACCTATGCTTATAAAACACTGCCACCATCGCATGATAGAACACCCCCCAGGAGATGGCTGAATTCTAGTAGGCGATATTACTAACCGCAAGACCTTAAACGCGCTAGGTCTACAAAAACACCGCCGGTTGATCCAGCCAGGGACATCAGCATTCTGGAGTCTTTCACTCTTGTTCCCGATCCTGTCCAAATGACATGTAAGGATCCACCCAAGGCTTGCATGGTCGAAATCACGAGATCACGACGTTCATTCGTCAACGACGAAGGACCTGACATCACCAAGATGATATGAGATCGTGGCATCATGTGGGACACGTACCGAAGCTCGTCGCTATCATCAATCATCATCACGCGGCTTCCTTGATGACCAAGAGTCGCCAAAACCAGATCTGATACCGCGTACCACGACCGGGCTTTGTCATGGGGTGCTTCATTCAGAGATGGACTATAAAGCGACACATCGCCACGCCGCGCATCCTGCAAAAATTGTTTAGCAAAGCCGCGTCCTAAAGAACTAGCCTCCGGTAACGTTAAACCCTGACCTCGAAAAGCGCCTGTCGCGGTCTGTATCAAACGCGAACAAAATTGTTCGCCCGTCAAGGTTGTGACTAAGGTCCTTGGCAAAGACTGAGCCATCAAGGATTCGCAGGTTAGCATACTTAACACCAGAACTATCAATGCTTGACCCAGTTGTACAGCCATTGAGAAGGCCCCTCCGTAAAATGCCACGCTAAGCGGCACTTCTTCCCCAGCTAGCAAAAGGCGAGCCAGCGCCAAAGCCATCGGGAAAAGACTTAAATTATTGAAATTATTAAAATAAAAAATACCCCCCTGCGCCCCAACAGACCCTCGTCAATGTTCATACAATGCACGATGCAAAGTTTTTGACAGTTTGGTTAAATGACTAAGTAAGAGATGCGCGCGCCAAAGAGATCAGACGAGGACGCGACCAATCAACGCCACAATTGGAGGCTTAAATGACGAAACGTTTCATGAATCCCAAAGGTAAAATTTTGGTCCCTATTAATCTCGACGAATCGAGTGGCCCGCTGCTAAAGGCTGCCGGTCAGATTTCCACTCGAACCGGTCTATCGATTGAAGTGGTCCATGTGAGCGAATACTGGGTGGGTCGCACATGGCCCACAGAAATGATGTTAGGAGGCCCGATGGGAGGCCTTGTTTCTGCTGTGGAAGACGAAACTATGGATATTGCTCACAACCGTCTCAAAGACATTGTTAAAGCAAACCTCGGCACCACCACCGTCGGCACACACGTCCTGCTCGGCTACCCAGCTGAATCAATCCGCGCTCACGCGGTCACCATCGGCGCGGAGCTCATTGTTTTAGGCGGCGCTGCCGACGATTATAGGTATGTGCCTCGAGGGTTATCAACGGTTTTGGGCTTGATGGCCGACGCTCCTTGCCCTGTTTTGGTTCTGCCACGAGGCAATACTGGTTCCTGGTCAAACAAAACACTCAAAGCCATTCTAGCTGACGACCTTCAGCCTGAAAGCGATAACGGCGTATTCGTTGCCTACGAATGGGTTGCCGCACTGGGACACACCGAACTTAATCATGTCCACGTCAATCAACTGAGCAAAGAGGACCTCCAGGATGCCCTTACAGCAGCAGCAGCAGCCGCGCACACGCCGGAAGGAGCTCTAAACCTTGATACAGTCTGGACTGCGGCAATGAAGTCAGTGGAAGAAAAACTAGTGTCTCGGGCCCCGGGTCGAAAGCACCTAGTTGAGGCTCGCGGGGGAAGCGTTAAAACTACTTTATTGCAAGGCGACCCAGTCGATACGATTCTAAAGCTCGCCGATGAGATAAAAGCCGATTTGATGATCTTTGGTCGTCATCGCACCTGGAGACGTAAGCCGTTTGCCGTAGGACAGCTGCCATTTCACTCAATGCTGCGAAGCCGACGCCCTGTGTTGATCGCTGAACACGGATAAGACCACCGGATTACCAGTGATTGATAACTGGTAGCCGTTCACCGAAGTGGATTGGAGCTTTATCTACGGGGCTCTAACTACTACGTGATTAGGACGATGGAAGAATCTTTTGGCCCGAGCTTAAATCTTAAAGATTCAATACGTGCGGGGCTAAGAAAAACCCGCGAGCCTAGCTCGCGGGTTTTTAAGCTTTCCACGTTCATTACGATTTTAGTTACAGGTAAACTTTGGCGCTTGAATCGGCCCGTCTTGGTTACCAGAGAGTGTATACGCTCCGACTGCCACCCCAGGACATAGCTCCACTCTATTTGTGATAGCCACTGTAAATGCGGTGGCACTAGCGCCGGAAATCGTAGGTGCGTTCCAGTATTTTGCTTTGTGCACATAGCCAATGTCAGCGACAGTAGATCCAAAGGTACCGGTTAGATTATTAATTGGATCGTTTTTCCAGGACTCCTGCAACGTGATAACCTTACCGACAATGCCAATACCCTCAGATTGACGCGCTTTTGCCATGAAAATTTGCAATCTAGGCATCGCAACTGACGCCAAAATACCAATAATCGCGACCACCACCATGAGCTCCACTAAGCTGAAGCCCGCCTCTTTATTCCCTTTCACCAACTTCATACCTTTACCTCCATTGGCCCTCGACATTGGGGCTCTTACTGAGGGGTTCGGCGGGTGATGAAAAACCTTTAGGAAAAAAAAGCCTACTAATATAATATACTAATATTATTGAATTTTACCGAACTGTCCGGCGCCCAAGCAGGGTGATCTCACTTCGATCATGAAGCAAATGTTGCCCAGTTACAACCCCCCAACCATAGCCTTCAATAAGCGACAAGGCCTCCTTCACCATGGGCCAGTGCTTTGATTTGGGAAGTTTAACATTGACCACAAAATACTGCATCGCATCAGCATCAAGCCATGCCTGCAACACTCGCAAGGTTTCTCGGTAACCAATCACCATGTCACACACAAGCCAGTCGACTGGTGTCGCGGGCAGAAACTTCAAGCCATTCTCACGACGGTGAATGATTTGACCCTTTAACTTACCCATACGCGGTAAATCCAGGTTTGCATGATCAATCGCGGTCACATGAGCACCATGATGAGCCAAAACATAACTCCAACCACCAGGCGCCGCACCAAGATCAACCGCAGTCTGCCCGCGCTTTGGAAACTCTCCTAAGACAAGCAGCGCTTCTTCAAGTTTGCTTGCGCTCCGCGACGGCGCTCCGGCCAGGGTTTTCATCCTTTGAAATCCAGCCTCCCATGGTGATAATCCATCAGCCAAGGCCGCGGCAGAAAGCCACATCTCACAAGGACCCGAGGCATACAGCTGGATGATAACGTCATGGGGCGATCGCTCTGTTCTGGCAAACTCCTCAGGGACCACATAGCGCGCAACAAAGCCTTTATGTTTTTCTCGAAGCAACTGCATTACGACTTTGCCAATTTTTTTTGCCCGCGCCAACTGATCATCATCATCAATTGCAAAGGCGTGCAGCGTCCAAACACCTGATTGCCGGTTAGAACGCCTCGTTAACACGCTGATACGCTCAAAGATAAGTTTTGCCAGGCAATCTTGATCAGCCTCTGTGAACACCCGCGCCCGAGGCATAAGCTGACGCGCAAAAACAGAGTCACGCACACGAGGAAGACGCAACGAATCAGAAAACCCAACGCCGGCGCGGCAAATCACTTCGCCATTTAGATCGAATCGGTCCAAAAATTCATCTCTAAGGCTGGCTTCAAAACCTGGCCGCATGAGCACAAGGTGACGTTGTAATACTTGATCCAATCGACCCCCCAAGGCCTGCGTAAAAAACAAACAAACATCCTGCCCGAACAGCGTTATAACGGGAGGGCCGGTCAAGATCAATTCAAGAACATCGCCCCAGCCCTCAAATTTTTATTCACGCCTACCCTGCGGCGGGGTCTGCAGTTTAAAACGCCAACGGACCTATCGACCCTGTGACCCTACAGATTCTGACCACCCCCCCCCAATTCCACCGGGCACCTCATAAAGACTTGGGCCAAGACCGGACCGCCTCGACAATTTGTAGCTTAAACTCATCAGGTGTACGTTATATAGTGGCGGAACCTATAAGAAATATTGTATTTACCACATGGAGCTACTGCTCCGAATTGGCCTCATAGTTAAATGGATATAACGAGCCCTTCCTAAGGGTTAATTCTTGGTTCGATTCCAGGTGGGGCCGCCATTGCAAGCAGTATTCGAACCATCCTGCAAACCTCTCATCCTCCGATGCCTCCCAGAGGCCGGCGCCAATCCGGGATCTCACACCTGTATCAATAAAACATCTATCAGCAGCGTAGGCATGTTGGCCTGCGATATGCCCGTGATGATTCCGCCAGCGACAACTTACGCCCTAATTTCAATCGACTTGTCCGCGACGAAAATAAAGTCCCGGGATCCTTTTATCCACTTCGGGAGTGAAATATATGAGCATCATATCAGTCTTCCTCAAATTGCACGTCGCATCGGGCATTGTTGCGCTAGCAACTTTCGCAATCCCAATGGTTGCGAAGAAGGGAGGAAACGCCCACGTCAGGTTCGGGTGGGTATATGTTGGAGCAATGATTGGTGTTGCCGTGACTGCTACGGCAATATCACTTCTGAGGCTTTTTGACCCAGCAACTGATGCTGTTCAAGCAGAGTTCGCAATTTTTTTGCTTATGTTATCACTATTTGCTTCAAGCGCAGTTTGGTCTGGCATTCGGGTGTTGCGGTTCAAGGGGCGGCAAGAAAGACATACGGAAATGATTGATATTGGCTTCACCGTGGTACGGATAATGGCCTCAATCTTGGTGAGCGCTTACGGCTTTATGCGAGGGAGCCCGCTCTTAACGTGGTTCCCAATACTCGCATTTTTCACTGGCGCAAAGGAGGTTCAATACTGGCTAAAGCCAACGGAGCATAAGATGCATTGGTGGTTTCAGCACATGAGTTGCATGTTTACGGCATGTATAGCAACAGTCACGGCATTCATCGTTACTGCGGTACCTCGAATATTAGGAGATTACGGCCAAAGCCCGTTCCTATGGTTTGCTCCGGCTGTGATTATGATTCCTATCTTACAGGTGATGCGCGCATACTACAGAAGGAAGTTCGCTGTTTCACAGTCGCAGGCAGCATTATGATATCGGAATCATTTTTCATTTATCAGCATTATCGATTGGAACATTCAATCAAGGACGACCGTTTTATAGTCCCAATGGCACTTTCATCAGAGTATTCGTGGCGAACGACCAGATATTATTCAATATATCTAGGTGCTACGCTAATCTTCTTGGCTTCATACGATGTTTTCCGGAGAAGTAAAAAATGGATTTTATTTCGATATCAAAACAAATCCAGGAACTCGGACTGATCTAACTTCAATGAGGCGATTTTCTATTTTTGGGATAATGACCTCGACGATGTCCTCGGGCAACATCTCCAAAGGTGTGTTGATGTCGCTTCGTTTTTCCGCTCAGATGAAGTAACACAAAGCTCTCAATGTAAGGGGAGTGGCATGGCAAACAGCACCACGCCGGATTCGACAGTAACCGTCCAGGTGACGATATCAGGTATCGAGCATACAATAATTGCTATTCGAGGCGAGAGAGTCATTTTGGACCGAGACTTGGCTAAGTTGTATGGTGTTGAGAACCGAGTTTTAGGTCAGGCGGTGAAGCGAAACATTCGGAGATTTCCACCTGATTTCATGTTCCAATTGTCAAAAGAGGAGTTTGGGAATTGGAAATCACAACTTGTGATTTCCAATCCAGGCGACAAGATGGGGCTAAGAAAACTGCCTTATGCGTTCACAGAGCATGGAGTGGCAATGCTTTCAAGTGTTCTTCGCAGCGATCAGGCCATCGATGTGAACATCGCGATCATGAGAGCTTTTTCGAAGTTGCGCCGAATTCTCAAAGAAAACAAGGAGCTTGCCGTCAAGCTGAACAATCTCGAAATGAAATATGACAAGCAGTTTAGAGTCGTGTTTGATGCCATTCGGGAGCTGATGGAGCCGGACGAACAGCACACGACCCGAAAAATAGGGTTCAATCGAGACTAGCAGGTCAGATAGTTTAGGCGGCCGATTTTTCTAGCATGCTAATAGGAGTAGTCTGAATTCCGATTTCACTTTGAATCTTGCTATTGTTGTAGCCACTCTTTCTGCACTTGTGGATGATTTTTATCCCGCCGCCTAAGGTTTTTGTAACCAGACGCTAGTGTCTGGATTACAGGAGGTGCATGTGAGGATGGTTCGAGATGAGTTGTCTACATCGATGTTGCCGCTAAAGGAGCGGTTTGCAAAGCGTACGAAGAGGGGACCTTGCCCGCAAGATCTAAAGGACATGGTCGCCAGTGCTTACAGCTCCGGTGCTTCGATCCCGGAGTTATCAAAGATTATCCGTAGACCTATCAAGCGAATCCAGTCTTGGGGGTGGATCTACATCCCCGGTGGAAAAGGTGCGTCGGCTTGAAGTTGTTGCGTCCGTTGACGCTCAGTCCAGAGATCGATCTTTAAAGATCATGTTTCCATCC
>JBIKKO010000080.1:0-14187 GCA_044360315.1 Oligoflexales bacterium | reverse complement strand
GGCACAGCTCCGCACATGGCGCAGTATGGCGACTTTAAGTCCAATGAATCATAAGTTGTACTACATGACTCACAATTATCACCATACTGATCAGCCGTCCCGCACTTGGGGCAAGTTCCTTTCACAAATCGGTCGGGTAGAAACATTTTATCATGATCACAGTAAAACTGACGCATCGGCTTACGCTCGACTACACCTGCTCGCGTTAACTGTTCGAAGCAAAAATTAGCTAATTCACGATTTGTTTGCGAATTCGTGGAGGAGTAATGGTCGTGGTGAATCTCAAAGGCCTTAAAATCGTCCACATGACGCTGCCACATTCTCTCGATAAGCTGTTCGGGACTCAGTCCTTGCTTGCGAGCCGCAATCATCATCGGAGTCCCGTGTGTGTCATCTGCACACAAAAAAATCGCGTTATGACCGCGCATCTTTTGAAACCTGGTCCAAAAGTCACACAACAAATGCTCAACCATGTGTCCAATATGGATATCGCCATTTGCATAGGGAAGTGCCGCTGTTAGAAGAATATTACGAGTTGTCAACATCACCATCTCCCATCTCTAAATAAGTCCACTATCCTAAATTAAATCACCAAACCGAAAATCTCCAACTCTAACTGCATGAGCACTGGCAAGACGTTGCAAAGTTCCGCACATAATTTAGTCAGAACACCTCTTTATTTTAGGCGTCCGAGGAATTGCGCTGGATAAAACGGTCGGCAGCAGCCATTAACGAATTCTTCTGGGCCGGGGACTTTTTTTGCCACATGGCCACCATCATAGAGAGGCGAGGGTTTTTACCCAAGTACTGAAACTTCTCGGCAACAAACTTCCAATAAAGTCCATCCCACTCTTCGCACCAAGGGCCTTTTTTGTAGTCACTCATCTTCAAAACGTAATTTGACCCGCAGATGTATGGTTTTGTCGCAAAAATACCGCCATCGCTAAATTGACCCATTCCATAAACGTTGGGCCCCATCACCCAATCCGACGAGTCCACGTACATCTCCATAAACCACCGATGGACGTCTCGCGGATCAATCTGAGTCAATAACATGACACAACTGATGATCATCAAACGCTCAATATGGTGGGCCCAACCATACGTCATTGTCTTTTTAATCGCATCATCAAGGGGCGGCAAACCTGTTTTCCCCTCATACCAATTGCTATTGAGACGGCGCGTGTGCTTAAAAAAGTTATCTCGGTCCTGGCGTTCACTGTAATTTTGATAAATCCCACGAACAAATTCTCGCCACCCAATCACTTGGCGGATAAATCCTTCAAGACTATTTAAAGCGACGTTACGTTTTTTTGCCACCGACAAAGCCCTCCGTAAAACATCATCTGGAGTGAGCAAACCGAGGTTCATCATAGGAGACAGCACAGAGTGAAACAACGCAACGTCTCGATTCGTCATCGCATCTTCATAGCGACCAAAGTCTCCAAGACGCTTTTCGAGAAAATCATCAAGCCATAGCTGCGAATCCTTTAACGTCACGGGTAGCCAAAAATCAGAAACCGATCCAGGATGCTCTGGGAACAGCCTGCTAACGAGGTTTCCGACGTCAACCATGACCGTATTGGGATTCACTTTAGGAAGCTTTGGGATCACTACATCTTGTGGCAAGGACTCCCGATTTTCGTCATCAAAACTAAACTTACCACCAACTGGTCGGCCATCCCCGTCCATCAGCACATCAAGCTCGCGACGCCTCTGCTCATAAAAGGTCTTCATAAATGGTTTTTTGCTGCGACGGAGGTAAGCCGCGAAGTCTGCTCTTGAGGTTAAAAACATAGGACTCTGCATTACATTCAACGGCAACCCCTGTTGGGCAGCAAGTTTTGACAGGCGAACCTCCATAAACTTATCTTCGATTTCAAATGTCGACAAAGACTTCACCGGAGTACGATTCAGATATCGCTCTAGCTTGTCTTCATAGGACAGAGAACGGGGCTCGGCATCATCAAGTTTTACGTAATGGACATCATAACCCTGGGTGCGCAGCTCCTCGGAGTAGCAGCGCATGGCTGTCAGAAACAAAACGATCTTGTGTTTATGAAATTTATAATAGGTGCAAAGCTCGTGGTCTTCAGCCATAAATATCCGGCATACGTGCGGACCAGGGAGGTGCTTTGTAGGGAAAAGCTGATTCCCAAGGATGACCAGTAGTGCAGATGGATCAAACTTACTAGACGCCACTTTATATTTCCTTTTGTCTCAACAGATGGTTCTAAACGTCACATTAACCCGCGGACCTACCGGCGACAATTTACCTGTTTTGGGAATACGATGTTCCCAAAAATCCTGTAAAGTCCCACTCATCACTAACACACTACCGTGCCCCAATTTAATTTTCTTCAAGTCTGACTTTGAACTATACCGACGCAACTCAAACAGCCGCTCCGCCCCAAAACTGACGGAAGCAATCACAGGCCTAGATCCAAGTTCTTTTTCATTGTCGCGATGCCACCCCATGCTGTCGCTGCCATCTCGGTAAAAATTCAACAATGCGCCATTAAAACGGTGACTAATCGCATCCTCAAGACGCTGCTTCATCTCTAAAACAGATCTTATCCAAGGCTTCGGGCTCATCAAATGATGAGAGTACTTATAGGTTACCCCTGGATCAGCCATCCAACAAGTGAGCCTCGGCTGCATAACAAGCCGCCCAAACATCTTAATGGGCTCCTGCGACCAGTCAACAGAAGCTAAGAGATCCTGCAAAATCGAATGGGACTCACCGGGCTCGAAAAAAGCTGGGGCATAGCGAACCTCACCGTCTTGATCAAAGATTGTGGAAAATGATCCCATACCCGTCCCATCTTTTCATCAAACAACTATCTCGCCGTTAACTGTGACGCCCGATCCCGATCAGCCAGGGACACCCACCCTACTTTGATCTTTGAACCGGCACAATCAATAACCTACTGAATCAAAAGCCATTACCTAAAGACATCCGCCCTAGCCCGTCACATAAAGCCTTGGCTTTTGACCTGCCGAAGCTTAACTTTGGCATAAAAAGCGTTTCAACGAATGGTATCATCACGGGCGATCAATTAGCCCCCAATGCACCCCCTGAACACTGCTAAATTTACACTCGAATTATTGGAATTTACAGGCTAAGATACTGATTACTTATCTATCATTTATCCTTTGGACCGTTAAACTCACGTGAAAAGCATCCATCGCGCCATTTTAGTTGTTTCGGTAGGCATCTTTGCCCTGTTGATTACCGTATACGCCGCTGCACGGCTGGGACGATCGGATGATCGTAACATCCTAGGACGTATCAGTGAGCACGATGGACCTGCGGAACTTTATGACAACGATGCTCAACGCTCTCAAGGCTTATCTCAAGGCGACCAAATCACCACGAATCGAAGCGTGATTAAAACTGGTCCCGGCAGCATGACCAAAATATCAAGCCTGCTCGGCACAATTGTCATTGGCCCAGATTCGTCTGCGAGGTTTTCAGGGGACGCGGATGCCGTTACGGTTCGCCTAGATTCTGGTGAATTGATCGTGCGCCGGGGAACGAATAGCGGGGTCATAGCGATCACGTCGACCGCTGGCGAAGTTCAGCTGCTGTCACCTAGCAATATGATCATCAGTAGACCTGCCGGACAGTCATTTGCGGTCATTGAGGTGTCCGAGGGAGAGGTCTCTTTATCAGGCTCAAGCAAGCCTCACTTAACCCTGACGCCAATTAACACGCCCCATTTGCTATCCACAACAAGCCAATCTGCCATATGGATCAAAACACCACCGCCCGAAGAGGTCTTTTTTGCAAAAGAAGGCTTTGCAGCCGTTGAGTTTTCGTGGCAGTCCAACATCTCGTCGGACAATGCTAACCTTCTTATTCGGGATTTGAAAACTGGCGAGTTATCGATTCACGAAGCTACAAAAGGCACAAATCACGTGACGCTGGCCGCGGGCACATACGCATGGTCTGTCAACACGGGCGGGATCATCTCAGCACCCAGACGATTTCATATAAAAGGTGCCTCCGGGGAAACTGACCCACAACTTGCCAAGTCAACACTCACCTCGACCAAAGACGGCCCGGAGCTCAGTGCGTCGCAAAACAGTTTGAAACCACAGTCTGAAAAATCTCCCGAATTTGACAAACCGAGCCTTAAAATCGTAGAACCCGCCAGTGGTGCAAAAGTCCCGGTAGATTTCGTGGCCGATCAACGCATCCAGTGGACCACCAAAGGGCAGGTCGATTCGATCGATCTTGAAATTTTTGGCAGCTCTGGTAACCCGGTAAAACAATACACCCTCGAAGGTGATCGCACTCGCCGTCGTTTGCCCGCCTTACCTCCCGGACGTTACACAGTCAGAGTCCGAGCCAATGGAATCCGCGGCGATGATACCGCAAGCAGCCCTTGGGCAGAAACCTTTTTCGACGTGGTTCAAACTGAATCTGGACAGTTAGCCCCATCAGATATCAAAGTATCAAAATCAATGAAGGGGGACGTGCCTTATTTGTTGATTGAATGGAGTCGTAGCCAGGCTCCACGCTACCAGGTGACAGTTAGAGCCAGTGATGCTGCGGTCAAGGTCGCACGCACGACGAAGTCCCAGGTCTTGCTAAATATGCCTGAAAATCCAATACAAGACATCGAAGTTTGCGCTCTCGATGCAAACCTACAGGTGCGAGGATGCGCACCAAAAGTGGAGGACCCTGACCTATGAAACATATAATATTCATTTTAGCGATGATCACCCCGTTGGGATGCAAGTCTACCAAAAGCGCCCTTGCTAACAATCAAACATTCAAAGAACCACCACCATGTTCCAAAAGAACTAAGTTGAACCAAATGTGCTGGATTGCTCCAACAAGTGTGCATCCCACGCAGTTTGCATTGGGACTTCGCGACGTGAACGATAAAAAAATTACGATTGCAAGTATCAAGAATAATCGAGACGCCCTGCACACATATCTCGCACAAAAAAAGGTTCCGGCCGTGAAAGGACCAAAGGCGAAATTTTATATTGTAGACGGCCACCATACGACGAGAGCATTAGCCGAGGCTGAGGTATCCAAAGTCTATATCACCATAATCAAAGACTATTCTGTAATGAGCTTCACGGAGTTTTTTCAAACACTTCAAAATGAAAATCTTCTATGGATGTATGACGAAAACGGCCAACGTCAAACCGAATATGATAGAATTCCAGAGCAGATTACTAAACTAAAAGACGACCCCTACCGCTCCCTGGCCGAGAATGCTGCCGAGGCGGGAGCTTATACGAAAAACGGCGTTTTTTTCCAGCAGTTTAAGTGGGCCAACTATTTTAGACCGCGTATCAATCGTCAACTCGTAGAAACTAATTATTCGGAGGCCGTGAGGCGAGCCAAGGAAATAGCTAAGGAACAAAGTGCCTCCGACCTACCAGGCTATGATGCCAAAGAGTAAGCTACATAGATGTTTTTAGCCCCTTACGATGGCCCTGGACCGGCAGGCTCTTTTTAACTCGCAATCTGAAACTGAGCTAAGAATCTTCGGCTTGGATCCCCAGCGCGGTTTTCCACAAGGCATCGGCCAGGACTAACCTGCGCGCATTTAAATCAAACATCCCGAGAGTAACAAACGCTTCGCAGCATTCAGCTCCCTGATCATCCACGACCCACTGCCGCAAGGTTCCTATTTTTGAGCGCCAGTAAACCATCTGACTTTTGATTGTGATTGATTGGCGAAGTTTTAGCTCTTTGCGAAACTTCGTCTGAAGTTCGAGGACAACTGGGCCAACCCCTGTACGTTTTACAAAGTCCAGCCCACAACCGGCACGGCTAATGAGTTCCCACCGAGCTTGCTCGAAAAAACTAATGTAGGCCACATGATTGACATGACCATATGCGTCTAGGTGTTGCTCGAGAATCTTAATCTGATACTCATGGATGGCAGCCCCTTCCACCTGAGAACGTTTCACCCGGACCCCCCTGCCTTGCGCCCATTCAGTGTTCCCAAAAGGTTAAGGGTGATCATGGATCACGTCCACAACAAAACAGCTGTAAGCACAAAATTTAGCCATTGCGGCCACAAATCCAAAATATCCCTGCGGTTATTGCTTTCGTTTGCTCAAGGTCTTTCGTATGATCTGACGGATTCCGGTCGCCTAACCGCATCAATCGTTCAACACAGGCCGTGTGTTGAACGTTGCAAAGAGTCCGGCTATCAGTGATTTAAAGCGACAGAAACCCAACACACCGCCCCGAGGAGGCACCATGCATGACGTTGTTATCATTGGAACTGGCCCTGCTGGCCTAACAGCTGCCATCTACGCAGCTCGGGCAAACCTTAAGCCCGTCATCTATGCTGGAACGATGCATGGCGGACAGCTCACAACTACCACTGAAGTGGAAAACTTCCCTGGGTTTGAGCATGGGATCATGGGACCAAAACTTATGACCGAGATGACGGCTCAGGCTGAACGCTTTGGAACGAATATTATCTACGAATCCATCACTAAAGTCGACTTTTCAAAGCGACCCTTCACCCTCTGGACCGATAACGGCGAAGTCAAAGCAAAAGCAGTTATTATTGCGACCGGCGCCACAGCTAAGACCTTAGGACTTCCTCATGAGGCTGAGCTGATGGGGCGAGGTCTTTCCACTTGCGCAACCTGTGATGGCTTTTTTTACCGTAACAAAGTGGTGGCCGTCACCGGAGGGGGTGACAGCGCAATGGAGGAAGCCAACTATCTCTCAAAACTTTGCGCGGAGGTTTATTTGATCCACCGCCGTCACGAGTTCCGTGCATCAAAGATCATGGTTGACCGCGTCCTTGCAAACCCAAAAATCAAGATCATGACTCCATGGGTGATCGAGCGCCCCCTTCACAACAACTCCGGGGTCGTCGGACTTGTAATCAAAAATTTAGAGGATGACACCACCAAAGAGCTCAAGGTTGATGGCCTTTTCATGGCTATTGGACACCGACCAAACAGTGAAATCTTCCGACCATGGGTTGACGTAGACACTCATGGTTACATTAAGACAACCCAACACACATCCACCAAGACCCCAGGTGTCTTTGCTGCAGGAGACATCGCTGACCCAACGTTTAAGCAAGCGATCACTGCAGCCGGAATGGGCTGCCAGGCGGCTATTCAGGCACAGAGATTTTTGGAAGAACACGAGGACCACTCATAATGAACATTATCAAGTCAATGCAAGAAAAAATCCTAGGCCGGCAACCATCAATCACAGAATCTATGATTAAAGATGCGTTATCATCTGTGCTTGACCCAGACCTTGGCAAGGATATCGTCACACTGGGTTTTGTGAGAAACATCGAGATCACTGGCAACGATGTTAAACTAGACATTAACCTTACGACTCCGGCTTGCCCCGTGAAGGACGCTATCAAGAGTCAAGCGGAATCAGCCCTAAAACAACTTCCCAATGCTGGGAGCATCTCAGTTACGATGACGGCCACAACGCGCGGTCAAATCACCCAAGCTGGAAGTCCAATTGCAGCCAGCCTAGGCCAAGTTAAAAATATCATTGCGGTGGCCTCTGGTAAGGGTGGCGTTGGAAAATCGACCACCGCTGTCAACCTAGCATATGCGCTCGCCGCTAAAGGTTCCAAAGTCGGCCTCATGGATGCTGACGTGTATGGCCCATCTGTGCCTCACATGACAAGACCAGATGCACCCATGCACAGCAACAGTAGTCTCATCAATCCGCCGTTGGCCGGCGGGGTCAAAATCATGTCGATTGGACTATTTGCCGGGGGTGAAAAGGCGACCATCTTACGAGGACCGATGGTATCAGGCGTAATCAAGCAGTTTCTAACCCAGGTAAACTGGGGAGACTTAGACTATCTGATCATTGATTACCCACCAGGCACTGGCGACATCCAGCTTACGCTGTCGCAAACAGCACCGATCACCGGAGCCGTCGTTGTGACGACACCCCAGGATGTTGCATTGATTGACGTTCGCAAAGCCATAGCTATGTTCGACACCATGAAAGTTCCCGTTGTTGGCGTCGTTGAGACGATGAGTTATTTCATCTGTGATTCTTGTGACAAAAAACACAATATTTTCCGTGAAGGTGGCGGAGCGCGCGTGGCAAAAGAGTTTGGGGTTAACTTCCTCGGCCAGATTCCACTGGAGCCTGTAGTTGCAGCGGCTAGCGACAAAGGAACACCCGCCGTGCTGTCGCACCCGACATCACTCGCAGCGCAATCATTTATGGATATCGCAGGGTCAGTAGCGGCTCAAGTGTCCATCATCCATGAAGCTTATAAAGACGCTCTTAATCACTTTACGTTGATCTGGGAACAAAAACAGTAACCACCGAAGGGCAGACTCAAAATGAACACAACCAAACAGGCAACACTCCACAAAGGACCTTCGGTTCGGATCAAATCAATCAATCAAGTTGATGATCGAACCCTTGGCATCACTTGGACAGATGGGCAAACCTCACGCTTAGATACCGTTGAACTCCGGCGCAAATGCCCTTGCGCCACCTGTATTGACGAGTGGACCCATGAGCCGATTTTAAAACCCGAATCGGTTGCTGAATCGGTTCGACCCACGAAAATCGAATCCGTTGGCCAATACGCGATGTCAATCCACTTCTCCGATGGGCATAAAACCGGAATCTACACCTTCACCCTACTGCGGACTTTAAGCCGCTTAGGGGACGCGCGACCAATCATGTGACAACGGCTAAATCTCTGCCTTAACAAACAAGGTGATGGCCTGCCGAAACAGAATTTTAAACTCGAAGTGACCGTGGAGAGACCTGCTCGAGGCTTTGCAAGATATCATCCCACAAAGCACGCCTTGACGCGAGTGACTCGGCGGCAGCTTCTGCAGCCTCCCGCCAATGCTGACTTGATTCACCGCGATCACAAAGGTTTTGAAGCACAGACTCGGCCATAGGTCCGTGCTGATCATGATCCAAATGAATATGACGATCTAGATAGCCTCGGAAATGACGACATTCCCGTTCTGGTAAAATTGGTAGCATCCTCTTAAACATATCAGGAATCACATCTTCACGACCAAACAGAAAACTTGATGCAACCTCGTGGAGTGGGCGTTGACATACACCGATCGTGTGACGAGCAAAACGCTGCGCAGATATTGGTAACTGACTGGATTCCAAAGCTTGGGCAAACGAGACGCCAGAGCCCACACTTTCCAAAAAATTTTTGATCGGAGACACATCGGCCCCCACTTCCTCCATAGCCGCCATATACAATTCGAAATGACTGCCATAAAATCCCAAGGACGCAATGCAGTCACTCTCCTCTGCTAAAATGATCTCATTTATCATACGCGCAGCGCGCGCATATACCGGTGGCGACCAAGGTACTTCAACACATGTTAAGCCACGCTGCAGAGTTTTCGCGAGTGACATAAAATCCCAGACTGCGATGACATGATGCTCCATCACAATCCGTAAGTCTACAACCGACCACTGCCGGCGAAAGAGAGGATGCCTGGTGACTGCTTCGCGTAAGTCTTTAATCTGTTGCCGAAGAGAAACAATACTCATGATTAACCCCACTGCAGGAAACCACACACTCTAACCCGAGCCAAACCTGGCGCATAAATAAACTTACCCCATATACACTGAGAACAAACCTAGACAATTGTAATGTCTAAGAAAAGACTTCTGCAACGAATCCCTAGCAGCTATCGATTCCAAGTCAACCCAAAGTCGCCACTCACGCGATTTTCAGACGTAACCAGCTGACTTGGATACTTTATCTCATGAGATCCTCTTGCCACTCGCCCAAAAAACTGACTACCTGACTTCTGCCCAAAGGCTGCTTTCACAAACAAGACACGAGATGACGATGATCCAGATCCTTCTACCGATGTCATGCTCCCGCGCACCGACTGGCCACCCATCTCGATGGCCCAAGATTCGGCCTGAAGTCCCAAACCGAACTCGACCATCAACTTCCGGTGGGACTGTTCGTTGGCGCGGTCGTTGACTGATATTTGTGTGATTGCACTACTCAAAAAGAGATCTTCGCCAAAACCAAGACGTACGGGGGCCGATATTGACCGCACGGGCTTCGATGTATCTGATTCAAGAAATCCATCAATACCAAAATGGATCCTTCGCGACTGATACTCGACTCCAAAATAAACCCGATCACCTTTCCTGCGCTCGGTTGATCCAGTGGATCCATACGCATTCGATATCACAAACTCATTGCTCGTCTTTTCGAAGTACCGTCGCCACTCGTATCCCACACCTAACCAAACGCGATCGGCCAGTTGACCCGCTATAACAAGTCGCCCCACCGGAATATCGGTTGTTTCTGTAACTAACACCCGAAAATCATCCCGACGCGCCTCTTTCCTGATGACGTCACGACTTACGCCGGCGACTCCTTGAAGGTAGACACGTCCCTTTGCCAACACACCAGCTTGACTTAGCGTAACGACGCCGCGTTCTGTCCGATTCTCTAATTCATAATATAAGAAGTCTGAACGCGTGTTACCACGACCTGAGTCAGCAGCAATTGAAAGTCTTGTTCGCGCCTCGTAAATCATGACTCCCGGAGTTGCAACCACATCAAGGGGCAGCAACCAAACCGGTAGACGGGAACCCATAGGTGATACGCCTGAAGCGGACTCCTCGCGGGCACGCAGCCTCTCGATAGCATCGACCGGAGGGGGCCAAATGGGATCACCCACGTTCAGTCCACGCTGCGACTTTTGATCATTATGATCACAAAGTGCTGCATGGCTCACCCCTAGCAACGCTAATATCAAACATGGAACGCGCCATAGTCGCATTAAACCTAGACCTACATGTTTTGCAAATTACCTTATTATATTCCAGCTTCCGTCATCAAACAATCCAAAGCTTCACGGGCGGATTGGAATACGATTTGCAGTTTGGGCTTAGCAACGATCGACTCTTTGGAGACCTATTATGCGAAAAAGACCCTTACACGTCATCCTAGCAAGCGCTAGCGAGCAGGTTAAAAAAAATCTGCTTGGCAAACTCCTGTCCTTAAACACAACACCGATTTGTCTTTCTCCGGACGAACTACTGATACATCCAGATCATTTTTTAACACCACGTGCATCTATTGTAATTTATGACTTGACAAAGTCATCATTCATGGATGGCTTCGCAACTCTTCAAAACATCGCACTACAACGAATTACGACTGCAGACGTCTACTCTGATGGATGATCATTGCTACGATCTTCCGGATGATACCCATGGCTCCTGCTGCTTTCGGGACAAACTCACAGCGACTTCCCATCAATTGGCGCTCGATGATCGCAGCGACAGAGGGATCAGCACTGACTAACAGCGTTGGCATTCTCGAAAAGAAAATGGGGAGCTGCTTCATCAAGTCTCCACCGCACTGACCACCCAGATAGTAGTCGATGATCACCCCGTCATAGGAATGCAAATTGGAAAACGGATCAAACTCTCCCGCTGAAGCCATAGTTTCCACATTCAGCCCCATAATAACCCCAACCTTTTGCAGCACGTCTCTGAAGAACCGATCATCATCAATCACAAGAATACTAAAGCGACTTTCCAATAGTGGAAAAACATCACAATCACTTAAGGTTGGACTCGGATGTTTGCTATCCTGATCGCTAGACATCCGTAAATACCTCATGCCTTAACAAACCCGAGATCTGATCATTCCGACTCAGAAGCTGCACAAGATGAGTTCGAACACACGTTAAGAAAATTTTACAACGCGATAACGACACCAGGTTTACCTTGAATCGTTTACAACAGACACCTCCTTTCATTTTTGCTCCAAAAAGACCAAGACCCATCAACCATGAGCAGAAGCTCACGCTAACTAGTGTGGCAAAAGGCACAACCCAAGGAATCAAGACGAACGGGCGCACATACTGGCTTTGCAGATGGAGTAGATTGAGAAATTTCAATGATTCTGTCATCTAACGCCCTTTATCAAAGCCCGAAAAACCTTGCACGATAAAGTGATAGCAAGGTCTATGCCTGGTGAATTTTGACGTAATCAGGGATCATTGGACGACTGGCCAAGGGATCCCAGGCCACCCACGTTCAAGTCAGCATGAATCCTTTTGAAGCGCTGCATCATTAATTTGATACACACGTAAACGGTATTCCTCTTGACATTACTGTGATAGCCTGTGCCAGGATTAGTGAGATGTCTCAAAAAACTTGTTCCCAAGGTAAAGCAAAAGCTTCCCCACTCTACACTCCAAAAGTACGTCGCGTGAGGGCCGCGTTAACTTCAGCCAAATTAACAAACTGATGAATTTCCGCCTCTTGACCATTGACACAACTATGTATAAAAGCGTCCTATTCAAAGAGCTGAAGACCTCTGTTTTTAAATTAATTATGCTTATGCTTGAGGACTAAAAGACGACATGGACACGCTGCGACAACGCAAGGTTGCCCTAATCATTGATGACTCTGAGGAGGCTAGAATTATTTATTCAGCCGCTCTCAAAAGTATCGGATTTGATACCGTTCCTCTTGCCGGACTCCCCTCTAAAGATTTTTTTGAAGGGCGCACCGTCGACCTCATTCTTCTTGATATGCAGCTAGGTAGCGTCAATTCAATATGCCACATCAAAGAACTTTCCCGACACTCTCATGCAAAGATCGTTATCTTGACGGCGTACGGCTGTATTGATCGGGCCGTGGAAGCCGTCCAAAATGGAGCCGCAGCGTTTTTCGTCAAGTCAGATCCAGTGGATTCACTTCTTCCAAAAATACAGGCTTTATTCCAATCAAAGCAATTACAGTCAAAGATTGAAAATCTACTAGAAGAATGTGGAATCAAGGGGCGAAGTCCAGCACTTGTTAACCTCGGTCGTTTAATCACACAAGTCAGCCCTACAGGAAGTACGGTCCTCATCAATGGTAGCTCAGGCTCAGGTAAAGAGCTGATTGCTCATGCCATTCACAAGTCATCTGGCTGCCACGGTCCCTTTGTGGCAATCAATTGTAGCGCTATTCCTGACCAACTCCTCGAAAGCGAGTTGTTTGGCGTTAAACGAGGAGCCTTCACAGACGCAAAAGTCGATCGCCAAGGGATGCTAGATGCTGCGGCAGGCGGAACTATCTTCTTAGACGAAATCGGAGAAATGCCACTTCCACTGCAGGCCAAGCTGCTGCGCGTTCTTCAGGAATGCGAATTTACTCCCTTAGGCGGCAACCAAGCCGTTAAGATGCGTGCTCGAGTTGTCTGCGCAACTAATCGCAACCTAACCCAAATGATGGAGTCTGGAAAGTTTCGGGAAGACCTCTATTATCGTATAGCTGTTATCACGATAAAGGCGCCAGATCTTAAGGAGCGTAAAGAGGATATACCCCTTTTAGTTGAACACTTTCTGGCGATTTATAACCGCAAATGCGGTAAACATCTGACCATGCCCCACGACAATGAGTTACAAATGTTGGTCGATTATCCGTGGCCGGGAAACGTGCGAGAGTTACAAAATGCCGTCGAACGCGCCACGGTACTTGGCACTGGAGAGCGCCTATCTGTTGAGTTAATGCTTCCACATGGACAAACCGCAAAATCTTCTTATCAAGGATTGTCAAGGCATAGCACTATTAGCAATCTCAACTACAAGACAAGTATTGATGAGTTTGAACGCCACTTTTTAACCGAGCTGCTTTCTGTAGCGAATGGTAACATGTCTGAGGCAGCTCGTTTATCCGGAATCTACCGTGCAAATATCTATCGGATGGCAAAAAGACTAAACGTAAATTTAAAACGCGAGTGAATGATCATCTCATGCCTGTCAATCTTAGCGTCTATCAAAGCTTGAAATCAATGTTATTGGCCAGCGGCCAGCTTGATCTTGTCATTCAAGCCTTTATTGATAATTCAGCGGTTCGCCTTGGAGATTTGCATCTGGCAATCCAAGCTCAAAGTTTTACAAAAATTTCTGAGATCACCCATGCGATAAAAGGCTCTTGCAGCATGCTTGGCTGCGCCCGGTGCACGGAGCTTTGTGAAGCCATTGAAACGGCAGCAAAGCGCAAAAACATCGCAGACGTACAGATTTTTACTAATAAGCTCCATGAAGACATTGATGCCGTTATTCTATTTTTGAAGCGTGATCGCTCAGGTCCCTCCCAAGGATGCTGCGAGTAGATGGCTGGCTCTCAGTAAAGTCGCATATGGACATCAAATATACAAAATAGCACCACTCATTTTT
>JBIKKO010000079.1:0-14213 GCA_044360315.1 Oligoflexales bacterium | reverse complement strand
CGCAGTCGTTAATGGTCATTTTAAAGACCATAATATGTAAGACACTTTATAATCAACGAAAATCAGAGCATTCATTGTACTGATGGGCGCAATAATGTGACTTCTTTCTATGACGATTCCCTGATGAAATTAGTTGTAGCGTAAACCGAAGTGATTTTCCTGTCGGTAAAGTACAAAGGAAAGTCCGCATCATGATCTTCTTCTTGCCCCGCAAGGAAGGATCAAGCGTCACGATTTAGCATCAGCCCATATCTAGTTAGACACAGGCAAAGCCATTCACTTTAAAATACTGAAATTATTGGGAAAAATGAATTTTTAAAGGACGGCACTGGAGAGTGCGGGTCGTGGGTGTCATTCTTCTGAGCACATCGGCTAAAGTTTTTACGATTTGGTCCGAGACGTAGCATTAGGGTGGAATGATTTCGAAGAGGCGATCATGTCTAATAGCTCAAAGAATGGGATCAATCTGGAAAACCTTTGGTTTTACTTTGATTCTATTGAGCGTGACTGCATGGACCTCGGCATGTTGGATCAGAAATCATCTCGTGTTCTCGCATTAAAGGGCAAATTACTGCGACTACCAAAAGCTGAGTTTGACGCGGCTTTGAAAACCATCGAGCGTCTTGTCGACACAGGGTCCTCGAACCAAGACGATAAAAAGAACCAAGAGCAGCAACGAAAGCGAGCTAGTCTCGACTTGTTTGAAAAGACTGCTGCCGCCGGTGACAAAAAGTCAGTCTTGGATAGTATCTCCCGGGTTTCGTAACGATTATGATCCTAAGGGTCCCTCTTCAGGCGTCACACGGGTGGCGAGGGGTGGAAGTTGTATCGACTCCGCCCGTCGCAGTCGGTCAGCATCTCGCACTGGGCCTCCGCCTACTTTTCGCCACCACAGCATCGGCTTTCGGCTTACTAGAACGACCGCCTAGCTGATTTTTTTTAGCCCGGGACCAAAGTCTTCGACCATTATAGAATCGAGGTTTGTTGCAGCGTGCAGATTCGCTGCGGCAATGCCGGCTATCGACTTTTTAAACTCCGCTGCGGCGCGAACAAAGCCAACTCCCTCACGGACATCTCACATCACTTGTCGAAAGTTGATTGAGATTTTCATAATTTATTCGTAGTCTCCCTTCAGATAATTTTATCAGGAGATCTCCCCATGCGATGGCATCATAAAATTTTCCTCATGATATCCCTCTCTGCGCTCACCCCGACACCGCTGTTTGCATCATCCGATAATGAAGCAACATCAAATAAGAAGACTGCTGCAGAAATTATGCACTGCCACGATGGCGATACCTGCCGTGTCGTCACCGAGTCAGGTCTTTGGTTTAATGCCAGACTCGCAGGGATCGACGCACCGGAAGTCGGACGGTACGGCAAATCAAAAAGTGAGGGTCAACCCATGGGGGCCCAGTCACGAGATACGCTCGCCGATTTAGTCGTTAAGAAGAAAAATATCTCCGTACGTCAAGTTGATCTCGACCCTTACAACCGTCCGGTGATCGAAGTATACGCAGGGGATGACTGTATCAACCTAAAAATGCTTGAACTTGGATTTGCAGAACGCTACCGCGGTAAAACGAAGCGAATTGATAAATCCAAGTATGACCTTGCAGAAGAAAAAGCGAAGGCGGGAAAGGCCGGCATATGGGGTATAAAAGGCTACGTGTCTCCCCAGCAATGGCGCAAGGAGGGAAAACATGACTAAACACCGTAGCCAAGCCGACGCTCGAGGCGGAGCCGAAGGTCCAACAGTAAAGCGCATCAATTGCCCCACCTGTGGGCAACTTGTCATCTATAGCCAACAAAACCCCTTGCGTCCATTTTGCTCTGAATCTTGCAAAACCGGTGACCTCGCAGCATGGGCTACTGATGAGTACCGCATTCCAAGCAAAGAGCCCATGGCTGACGACCAAGCCCGTGAGCAGGATCAAGACACCTCTGACTAGGCACTCGGATCGACGAGACTCCTTCGTTGTCTAGGACAGCTTTCTGCAGACGATGGTGCGCCAAGTCCTTTGTGTCCCCTCCACCGTTTCTTCGATGGACTCCAACACCTGGGCGTGAACCCCTGCAACACATCGCGCCAGATCATCTAGGGTCAGATGGGTAAACAGCCGACCATCCTCCTCCCGATCTTCCGTTTGCCGAGACGATCGCACGCTGCAGATGAGATAACCTCCCGGCCGGATAACTCGAAGGGTGTGCTCCATCGCAAATGTGACCTGCGACGCTGGCACATGCATGAGGACAGCGGAGCACAATGCATGATCATAAGCAGACGTTTCCGTCATAGATAAATGTGGTAACGCGTCAAAACGAAAAACTGCTGCCGGATATCTGGACCGTGCCTCCTTCAAGAGACCATGTGATGCGTCCACACCCTCGGCGTTAAAACCGCGCTGTAACAGCCAATTTGTGTCGCGACCAGATCCAGAGCCAATATCTAAAACCTTACTACCCGGATTAAAATACTTTAGGACCAGCTCGCGAATCTTTACAGGCGTGCGGGGCATCCATTCGAGAACAAATCGGGAATGGCTTCTATTGTAAACCTCAATGGTTTGTTCATCCATAAAGCCACTCTCCCTCCACGTCCGAAATACTGCCCACGCTTGAGGCTAGCACAAAGACGACTCGTGACGAGAGCAAAAATAAATAACCTGCTGTAATTAAACGAAATATTAGAAATTTAAGACCTCCCCCTCCCTGTCCCCGTCCTAAAATGAGAGAAGCTATTTCCCCTCGGATTATGTTAAAACCTCGACCGCACAGCTTGATGACGGAGCACCCTAACTTTGCGTATCGATCGAATTTTAGAAAAATTGGAGTGGTCACTTCTAACCGCTAGACTTGCGCAGCATGCGCAAACGGACGAAGGGCAAGAGGCCTGCCAGGAACTCATGCCAAACTTAGACCCCACCCGCATTGAACAGCGCTGGAGCGCCGCGACGTCGCTACGTGACATTGCCCGAGCTGGGTACAAAGCACCCATTGGCGCACTGAAAAAAGTACACCACGTGCTCAAATCCGCTGAAAAAGGTCAAATCTTGGAAGGACCTGACTTACGCCTGATTCTAGACTTACTGCTGTCCACGAAAAGAGTGCTCGCGTTTACTCAATCGTTTGCGGCCAAGTCCCAGGTTCTCAGCCAGACACGGGCCATTTTGCAGAGTCAAAGTAAACTCATGCAGGCAATCGAAACCTCTGTCGGACCCGATGGCTTGCTGCTCGACACGGCCTCGGAGGAACTTGCGGCTATCAGAGCAGCAAAAACCGCAGTTCGTAAGCGCATTGAAGACACCATTGGGCGTCTTATGCAAGACCTCGACATCCAACAGTATCTCCAAGATGACTTTTATACGGTGCGTAACGACAAATATGTCATACCGATCAGAATCGACGGACGAGGGCGCATCAAGGGCACAATTATCGATACATCTGACTCGGGCCAAACCCTCTTCTTAGAGCCCACAGCCCTTGTGAGCTACAATCAAGAACTTCGCGATATCGACGTGGCTGAGAAACTTGAAATGATCCGCATCTTCCGTGAGCTGAGCGCTCACGTCGCCCGAGATCTTGATCCTTTGACTCGAAACTATCAAGAACTCATTGAATTAGACCGTCTAACGGCCGAAGCCATACTTGCCACTGAGATTGACGCTGGCGCCGTCACCATCGTCGACCGCCCATCCATAGAACTCATTGAGGCAAGACACCCGCTCATCAAAACTGCTAATGGGAAAACAGCAGAGCCAAACACCATCATTTTGACTGCTAAAGAGTCCACCTCCCAACATGTATTGGTCGTTTCAGGCCCCAATGCTGGCGGTAAGACAGTCGTTTTAAAAACCGTCGGTTTACTGCATCTCATGGCACGAGCTGGATTACTCATCCCAGCTGAACCGACGTCAAAAATGTTTATTTTTGAAAAGATCCATCTTGAAATGGGTGATGCACAAAACATAACAGCAAATCTATCGACATTTAGCGGGCACTTACTCGGACTTAAACCAATCTTGGAGAGTGCCACGGCTCGCGATCTTGTACTCCTCGACGAGCTTGCCACCGGCACCGAGCCGCAAACCGGTGCAGCGATTGCCAGAGCGGTCATTGAGCATTTAGCAAACCACGGCATAACAACCATCGCAACAACACACTATGATAGCTTAAAGTCTTTAGCCATCGATGACCCGCGCTACCGAAATGCATCAATGGAGTACGAAGAATCTTCGTATCGCCCTACTTATAGACTTATCCTTGACGTCCCAGGGCAAAGCTATGGATTAGAGCTGGCGACCCAAATGGGTTTACCCAAAGACATCATTAATCGGGCCAAAGAACTCCGCGGAAACAGTCACACCGCTCTTGATGAAGCCGTATCCGCGCTGCAGTCAGCACGGCGAGAGTCCGAACGTCTAAAGCGGGAGTTATCCCAACAACTTTTGGACGCGCAGGCCGTAAAAGCGCGTTGGGAGAACGAATGCTCCCTCCTTGAACAACAACGCGCCAAAGCCACCCGCAGTGTGGCAGAGAAGTTATCAAGCGAGGTCGATTCATTAAGATCAGAGTTTGAGGATAAAACAAGACAACTCCGTGAAGCCGTAAAAGAAATCAGAACTGGACATATCGATCATCGCACCGCCTACGACAAAAAACGCGAGGCCGAAGCGAAGCTGCGAGAACTTGAAACCAACGTTGCTAAGATGTCAACAGCCGGCACCTCTGCCGAGTTGCCGGGTACGCCAGTTTCACCGGGTGAGCTCAAGGAAGGCTTAAATGTCTATGTTTTACCGCTGCGAAAAGAGGGTGTCGTCTCAAAGCTGGGAGCAAGCGCCAACGACCCCATCGAAGTCGCCGTTGGAATCATAAAGGTCCGTGTCGGCATCCTAGATTTGCGAAAGACGCGCACTACCGATAAATCACCGACACAACGCCCAGCCGCGGAAGCTAAAACACAAAGACCTCTCGCACAGCCACCAGCAAGCAGACCCGAGCTTCCGGAGTTTGTTCCGCAAACGGCAGCTAACACCCTTGATCTGCGCGGATCTGATGCTGATACCGCCGTAGAAAAAACCTTGAATTTTATCGATAGGTCGATGCGTTCAGGAGAAGCATTTATTGTCATCATTCACGGACACGGCAGTGATCGCCTAAAGTCATCGATCAGAAGCATGCTTAAACACAACTGTCCCTATCAGGTGGCCTACCGGCCTGGCATTCAAGGGGAAGGTGGTGATGGAGTCACTGTTATCGCAGTGGCAAAACACTAAAGATCACGCAATGGGTGTCGAGTATTTCTTTTTTCGCGACTTCTCAATGCGTCAGTCTTCCTCTGGACAGCGCATCAATACAGACAGCATTGTATTTGGAGATGCCATCACTCAGCTTCTTCCCGAAGAGACCAAGACGGTGCTCGATATCGGTTCGGGCACTGGTATCTTGTCGTTTATGATCAGTCGTGCAAACCTGAGCCTATCCTGCACAGCCCTAGAACCAGATTCCGACTGTTTTGAGACTTTACATGCCAATTGTAATGATAAGTTTTGGGACGACCGAATCCATGCGATCAAGACAACCATTCAGGACTTCGAAAGTAAAGAAGCCTTCGATGCGATCATATGTAATCCCCCGTTTTTCACGTCAGGACCTCGTGCTCGAGATCAACGTAGGGCCTTAGCGCGGCACGCAGATTATCTAACTCCCATGGATCTCAGCACGCATGCCACTCGTCATCTCAAGCCTAATGGTAGGATGTTTTTGCTCACTGACGCCCAAGACAATGGGACCGACTGGCAAGATTGTTTGACGGCCTGTGGACTCCATCTCGAACGGATGATCACCCTAGCAGACTCGCCAGACGCCCACCCCCACGCACTGATTCACGGCTACCGCTTGTTCGAGGGAGGCGGCATCGCAAAAAGCCATCGGATGGACTACCGTCAAAGCCGAGGAGGCGTGTTTTCATGTGCGATGACCCAGATTCGTGCACGATGGCTCAACCCCGCTTACCAGAAGTAGCGTGAGTGATCTGACTCGCAAGACATAACCAAGCCTCCTAGCCCGATCAGCCAAGGACCAAGCAATTTCGATCAGAGGCTTTAAAGACTAACGGACGGGAAGTCACCATAGACTTCCCGTCATCTGCGATAAGACCGCACATCTCAAACATACACTCAATGTTTGATCTTGATCGCAGTGACCTCTTCGCGGGCCTCTTTAGTTTTGGGGAGCAAAACTCGCAAAACCCCGTTTTTAAAGGATGCTTCGATATTCCCCTTCTCCACCTCACAAGGCAGGGCGATCGCCCGCTCAAATGCGCCGTAGGAGCGCTCTGAACGAAAGAAATTTCGCCCCTCCGCCTTCTTCTCTTCGCGGCGCTCCCCTTCTATCCACAACGTACCGTTGCGCAGTTCAAGCCTAATATCCTTCTCGTCAATGCCAGGGATGTCAGCCATGACTTCTATGGTTTTGTCGTCTTCAACAACATCAACCCGGGGCGACACCAAGCCCTCGTCCATAGATTCAAACAACGTTGGCATCCGCATCACGTTATCAAACATCCGCGAGTAGTCGCGAAATACGTCTCGTCCTTTCAAAAGCGGAGATCGAGATGAAAACAGTGGTGAATTAATAAGAGATGTTTCCCGGGTCATAAAAAATTCCTTTTATAGCGGTTAATGAACGGGCTCTAAAGCCGAGTACTGGATGAGTCTGCAAATCTAGTACCAAAAATCATCCCATCAAAAACAACGACCCTTTGTCCTGCAACTGACTAAACCTATGGCAATCCACAACCACGATGCCTTCGAAACCAAAGGGTTCCCCGACATATCTAAGAGGGCCCTCACAATTAGCGCTTGATCCCCGCCTACAATTCCACAAATGAAGGTGGCGAGACCTGAGGCGCTAACACATACATCTCCAGGCGATTTGGCGAAACCCGCGCGTTTCGCCACACGTCTCGGATCGTCAATACCGACAGATGGCGGCCACGCCAGTATCCGACGGCATTTTTTCTTTCGGCAAAATCCTTACCATCCCAGAACCAACGGCGACCGCTCCTGCAAACTCATCAAGAATATCGGTTATGTGAGGGTTTTCTAGATCACCGAATAAAATCTGACCTGAATCTTTAATAAACTTGCCAGGGATAGTCCTATCCTGTTCGATTAGTATTTTACCCACGCGCCCTTGTGAGATCGCCCGCGCCACATCATGGAGACGGTGAGCAGCCTTGCCGACTAACACGGCGTTCCTATATTCATCAATCATCTTTATGCTTGCCACCTCGGTGGAGGGTTTAACAATTGACCAAGCTCGTTCCCGTAGTTCGTCGGCGGAGATAACGTCTGGGTTATGCATAATTCCTTGACTCATCAATCCCTTAATCCGGCTAGTTGTACGGTAGAGATCCTGGTACTCGGGCAACGCAGCAAGCACAACTGGTACGCAAGGCTGATCAGAAATCAACTTACAGACGGCGTCATCGACAGCACGGAAATATCGAGCTAGATCAATTTTTTTCCGCCCGCGAACGTCATTATAGTTATGAAATAAAGCACGATTTTTGCCATTGATTCCGGATCCTCCGATAGCCAGCGAAACAATGTGCCGATCCGCATTTGGCTCTCCCCAAAACTCGTCAAACGCCAACTGCAACTCTGGACTATCTTGAGCCTCGATATGATCGCGGTCTGCGTCAAATAGCTTAGGGCTTTTCATCGACACACAAAGTATCAAAAAATTCTCATGATTTTGATAGAGATGCAGTAAAGGTTTCAGATAAAAACGATCTGCGACAACACATATATCACTAACCCGCTGCATAATTTTTTTTATATATCGAAAATCACTGCCGAGAAAAATACAGACACCTCCCTTCTGGTAATTCCAAAAATCAACATCGTCTTCGATCTGCTGCAGAGTTTTAGCAAACTTCGCTACGATCGATTCATCATAGCCCGAGTGAAGAGAACGAAGCGCATCACGCTTCATATTTTTAAATCTAAGAATTGTCTCGTCACACCCAGCCTTACCGGCATGCGTCTCAAGATACATGGAGACACAAGGTCCTTTGTTTACGAGCGCAAGATCGCTAATTGCATGCTGTACACTTACCATCATCAGACTCCTTTTGATAAAATTTAAAGCCGCCTCGGGTCATCTGGAGCAAATTTCGGACCAGTCCACAGCTGCGTCGCATTAAAACTCACGTGTTGACGACTCGGCGCGTCAAAGGAAGCAAACTGTGTCTTTCGATCAATATTGGAGACCATGCGGATCGACCAGATATTCACTACATAATTTCCAAGTCCTGTGATTTCAGATAATTAAAAAACTGAACGAGCTAAACTCGTCTTGGCACGCGCTATGCATTACTGAAGATGTGTTGGGAAGCAGCGATGCTAACCAGACACTCCCGCAGATGAGAGATCTGCCGGTAGAATTGTTCGGTTACTACCGTAGCTAAGGCCACCGATGATGTGGGTGACTACATCACAGGATGCTGGCTACAAACAGCTCCGAAGAGATCTGACTTTGGAGCAGGGGCGACTTCGCAGGTCATAGCGTAAGCGAACCTTAAGTCCCAGATACGGCCCCCAGCAGACGGGGGTCGTATTCAAAGAGAGCCGAGTCCAAGCCAACAGGACGAAGGCTAACATTAGCGGGGAAGCACCGAACTGAAGCACCCGTTGGTCTTTTTGATGGGATGGTTTGGGATGACATGCTGAGATGGGGTGTGTGGAAAAGCACGGAACCAGTTTTGAATGTGTTGATGACTTCCTTTGAGTCAGCACAACTTTTCCGAGACAAGCAGAGTCTGTAGCAGGATTTTGCGAAACGAGGCGAGGGTTCAAAAGTGGGGCATTTGAGATCAATTAAGTATCTGTAACAAGATGCGAGGATCTCAGGAGTAGAGTGAGGCCTAAGTATAACTGACCTCATTTGAACGGCGGCACTTTCAAGCTAGCTTAGGAAGTGCTATGGGTGAAAGCCAACTATACCTTTGGCGAGGACGTGGAGGAAGAGACTTAATCGCCTGGGATCTATAGGAATGCTTCATCAGTAGGTGGGCCGACTCTAACGGCGTACTGGGGAAATCCCAACGTACGCGGATGTGAGAAAGGGTGGCGGTTGAATGGGGCAACGGAAGTTGTCGCGTCTAACCACCACCCTCTTCCCATTTCATTAAAATCAAAACCTGCCTGTAGAGCGAATCACATCATACACATCACCTCTGGTCGTCAACATAACCTATAAAAGTATCCGTAAAAAAGAGCGGACGAGGATCAAACGACCCTCGCCCGGTGGCGACCCATAGTCCCCCAAAGACCCAAAATCGCTCATCATTCAGCGAAACAAACAAATTTAACCAACATGATGGCCCAGCATGATGCCGGTTACTTGTTCGTCGCTGAGCTGAGGAAAGGACTCATAGGCCCCACCTACTCCCCAAAAGTAGGGAGTAATCTCTGGGCAAAAAAATTCATCTGCAAGCGCTTTGATCTCGCTAGCCGTATCCGTTGGGGACACGGGGACACCGACGACGACTTTTCGAGGATGCTCTGTTCTTATGGCTGCAATGGCAACCTTCATGGTCGCACCAGTTGCTAAGCCATCATCAATCACAAGGATCACCTTGTCACTGAGGCTGATTCTTTGGCGCCCCCGACGAAACACCTGCTCGCGACGTTTCAGTTCTCGGGTTTCTTCCCTCAAAACCTCGTCTAACTCCGTATCGTCTACGCCAATCTCGTCAATATAGTCGCGGTTTAGAAGTTTGAATCCACCTTCGGCTACGGCACCCATGGCGACTTCCTTGTGCCAGGGAACACCCAGCTTTCGAACGACAAAAATGTCCAGCGGTAACCCAAGATGATCTGCCACCACTTTTGCGACGGGAACACCGCCCCGGGGCAAACCCAGGACTACGGCTTCCGGCATCCCTCTGTATGCACCTAAACACTCAGCCAGCTTTAGCCCGGCATCAATCCTATCTTTATACATTCTGTCACTCCCTTCTCCTCAGGCATTTGCTGTCAATAGACCAAATTTCTCGAGTCGGTAGCGAAGTGTGTGTCGGGTGACATGGAGCAAGCGGGCCGCTTTAGTTTGGTTAAACCGCGCCCGTTCAAGCGCCTGCATCAGCATACTTTTTTCTAAATCCTCTAAATCAATTCCACCCAAAGGCAAAACAAAACCGTCAACGGCAGGTACCGAGGCCGCTGTATCAGGGGTCAGTGTTGTCTTGGTTGAGACTGCGCCCGTTAAACGATCTGAAGAAGTGATCTCTAATACATCCCGGGTGATACATTTAGGTTGATGAAAAATAATTGTACGCTGCAATGTATTACGCAGCTCACGAACATTACCTGGCCATGAGTGCTTGGTTAGATCTTGCATCGCCTCAGGCTCAACATCAGGTCTTTCAACCCCAAGGCTAGCAGATATCTTATCCAACAGATGCTCAACAAGTATTGGCACATCTGACTTGCGTTCGCGTAAAGGAGGAACAATGATCGGAACGACGTTTAGCCGATAGTATAAGTCAGCGCGAAATGCCCCCTCATTAATCTCCCGATCGAGATGCCGATTTGTTGCGGCCACAATACGTCCTTGAAACTCGATATCTTTCGTCCCGCCCACACGTTTAAATCTACGGTACTCAATTACGCGTAGAAGCTTTGCCTGCAGTTTTGCTGGCATCTCCCCCACCTCATCAAGGAATACTGTTCCATGCCCAGCAACCTCAAACAAACCAAGCTTTCTCTCTTTAGCATCTGTGAAGGCCCCTCGCTCGTAACCAAAAAGCTCACTTTCAAGCAATGACTCAGGGATACTTGCACAGTTGATCTCAACAAACGGTTCCCCTGCCCTAGAGCTCCACTCATGAATCGCCCGGGCTGCAAGCTCCTTACCCGCACCGCTTTCACCGTGCACGAGCACTGTGTCGGCCTTACTGCCGGCAACTCGTTTGATCCTACGACGCAGGCTTTGCATCGACTCAGATTCACCGATGATCTTGAACTCTTCTTTAACTGGTGATTTCGTCAATTCTGGTACTGAGGGGACTTGATTCATGTGTTCATCTCCTAAAGTGTGTGTTTCGCACCGAGATCCATGTACCGCGATATTGGGGTTGCTGTCTAGAGCGGGATTTCTTTTATTTTGTCACCAATGATTCATCCTGGGGCAAATCAAACCTAGTTGACGGACAACACCTTAACACGACAACCGCTGATTCGATATTTTTGTCGTTCGTACTAATGATTAAAAATCCCGTTTTATAGAGCCATTATAGTGGAAGTTGATCAATGAATTGCCAACGATACAACAGCGAAACAATGCATGGATGTATATATTTCTAGACATCGGAGTCAAGATTCGCTTCGTCCTGCGCCAGACGCGACCATAATCACCGCTTACAGAAACGCTCAAACTAAAGCATAAAAAATTGATACCGATAGAACATCAAGCCATGCGTTGTTTCCATTCAGTCACAATGCGAAGCAATTTGAAACGATCAAATGAATCCATTAGATACAATATTAGTAATCGACCTTGAAGAGCCTAGTCGTATATCAGAGCGTCTCTCGACACACAGCAGACTTAGTGTCTCGATTTCTAAGTTGATTCAATACGCCAACTCCGACCTGCGTTTAAATTCCATTTAAACGTTCCCCACCAATGACTGGCACAGAGATTGCTTTTACGTGTGAGAGCGACGTTTCGTGATGACGATGCGATGTTTCCAAAATTTTTTGAATGGGAGATTTCAAGATGACTGTCTCGAAAAAGCACAATTCATCCACAACCTGCGGCCATGGGACCGGTTGCGCTGATCATGACTACGACCTCGTGCAAGATTTAGGGCATCGCCTGGATGCCATCTGGCATTGCGACGAACATATAGCCAACGCCAAAGGTCGGGATAAGATCCAAGCCTATTGGATGGACGTCAAAAAACAGGACGAAGAAAATGTACGACGTCTGAAGTCTCTCATTGCTGACGAGATCAAACAGGGATGCTTCTGATTCCTCCCAATCCTCGTTTGACCTAGCCATTGCCTTGACTTCGACTCGTCGAAGTCAAGGTTTTTTTCTAACCAGGGGACTCATTACGTTGGGCCGCTATTTCGAAACATTTAATCCGCCGTTTTTCATGGAACGCCGCTACGCTTACAACGCGATTGCCGTCAATCCATATGGGTTTGATCGTCCCGATGTCGATATTATAAAGGATATCAACCTTCGGCTTAGATCTTTAGATCCGCTCGACACTAGCCTCGTGGTCATAGACTGCTCCCACAATATCGTCACCTTGAGTGGCACCGTTCCTAGCGGTGCTGTGGCAAAATTCCTCCGAAATATCGCTGACAGAACACTCGGGGTGCGTGCAGTCCATAGCCATTTGATCGTTCGCCGAGCGGGGGCTAGCTCCACCCCTGCAAGTCAAGATCGTGCCGACGAAGTCCTGGTGTGGGAGCAACCCGACGCAAAACCTATTGACAATGACCTAACATAAACCAATCATATTGTGGTATTATCTAATATCGTGAATGTATGCCTCGTGCGAGTCATACAAATCGTGATGGGAGCACAATTTTAGGATGTTTTTTAGCCCATTTTATAAGCAGAAGTTCCTGTATTCAGCTTGCAGTCTGATGCTTTACCGGCTAGTTTGCCTTATGTTCGATGGTTAATCCTTGGTTTTTGTACCTTAATCGTTTTGAGTCTAGGCTTCATTTAACATTAAGAACTTTTGGAGGAAACAATGAAACATCGCATCCATCAAGCCGTGAACCTAGGGTTAGCATCTCTAGTCGTGTTGGTTACCGCAAGCTGTGCGACGAAACCAACCGTTCGTGAGGCTGAAGAGATTGACATCGATTACGTGGCAGGCTCCACAGGAGACGATAAAGTCATCAAGAGTGATGGGGGTGCCTACATGTATAGCGACCGCCCAGCAGTGCAAAACTACAATACAACGGTCGATGCCATCGAGCACTCCAGTGTCGAAGGTGACGTCGCTGCATGGGCTGCTTGCCAGAGAGCTCTGAACGCTAAACGCAACGTCCATTCAGACGTTTCAGACGCAGCACCTCCCTGCCGGGATAAGGTCATTCAAGAGCGTCACAAAGCAGGAACCGACATGGTTGACGCCCAGGGTAAGCTAGTGGTTCGAAAAAAGATTGACTTCACTGCAGCAAACCAAGACGCGCAAACCTGCCTTGATACAATCATCGTATTGCAAAAAGAGCTTAAGAAAAAATATCACGCTGAGAACTGTGACGACGTCCTGCGCGAAGCTCGCTCCCAAAAAAACTAAATCCAATATAGCAAGATCAGCCGGACCGAGAATGCTCTGCCCCTTCACTGAACGCAGAGCGGTCTCAGCCGGTTGTTTTTTTTCAGTTAACTCGTGTAATTGCCGTCGTGCAGAAATCACCGCTTTGGGTTGTATGCTCCGTTGGATGACGGTACAGGACGTAAACAAGATTTCTGCTCGGATTCAATCCAATTTCTGTAATTGGCGCGCCATCTGTACCAAAAGCATTGCCCGATAAGGGCCCGCGCAGAGCCGTGCCATTGTCAAACGTGATGGTTCCTGTTCCCATCTGAAAGATTCCAGCAGAGGTTTTAAAGTACAGAAGGTATGTTTTTGCCGTCCGATTAAAGTTAAACTGTAAATTATTACACCGCGCAATCCAGGTTTCTGCATACAAATTTCCAGATGAAAGAGCGACAACCCCAAGCAGCATCAGACCAAACATTCGATCAACCAACAACGCTTTCCCTTTTTTCATACGTAAATCTCCCCTCTAAAAGTGAATGATGACTGATACCGACAGCCATGTCGAAGGGAGTGGCATGCAGATGCTATGCCAGATGGCCCTGTTCGCATATTCCCCACGGCATCACTGCAGCTTTGAGCAGAATTTAGATAAAAAAACAACAAGTGGCACAAACCAAAACTGCTTGAGCCACATTGTTTTGGTCTCTATATAGCGCCGGGTACCAGTTCGAATTAACGCAGTCGCTCAAGATTTTCATAGACGCGCTTTAAGACCGCCTGGGATCCATAAAGACCAGATCCCGCCGGAGCGCGCAGCACTGCGTCTGCAGCCTCGCGCCAATCCTTGGAGGACTTCAGAGATTGCAAGGCCGCGGTCGGGTTGTCTTCGGGTAAACCAAACCAGGTTCCT